>JAGGWR010000125.1 GCA_021163445.1 Candidatus Tharpella aukensis | reverse complement strand
GTTAGGGAGAAATTTGTAAATGACTGTCCTTGATAAAATTATTGCCGCCAAACACCTGGAAGTGGCGGATTTGAAAAAGAGTCAACTGACTGCGGCTACAGCCAAAGACGGGGTTGACCGGGGGCCACGGCGCTCTTTGTTGGCGGCTTTACAGGTTCTCCCTGAAAATCCCTCTGCCCCCCGGATTATCGCCGAGATTAAAAAAGCCTCACCTTCGGCCGGTCTCCTGCGATCCGATTTTGATCCCCTACAGTTGGCCGCAGAGTATCGGGAAGGCGGGGCCGCAGCGCTCTCCGTGATTACTGATGCGCCTTTTTTTCAGGGCTCGTTAGAGTGGTTGGCTAAAGTCAGGCCCTTGGTTGAGTTGCCGCTTTTGCGTAAAGATTTCATTGTCGATGCCTGGCAGCTTGAAGAGACTCGCCAGGCCGGGGCCGATGCGGTTCTTTTGATCGCGGCGGTTTTGAGTGAAGTTCAGCTTGATCACTTTCTGACTTTGGCCGAACAGCTTGATCTTGAATGCCTGGTTGAGATTCGCGATTTGGCCGATGCTAAAAAGGTGGCCGCCGTCAAAGCGCCTCTGGTCGGTATTAATAACCGTGATCTGCGCGATTTTACGATTGATCTGCAAACCAGTATCGATCTCGCCGCCCGGCTACCGGCTGATCGCCTTGTGGTCAGCGAAAGCGGTATTGAAACCGCCGCCGATATCAAAAAATTGCAGAAAGCCGGGATTAACGCGTTTCTTATTGGTACGAGTCTGGTTAAGGCCGGTGCAAACCGAGTTGAAATGCTTAAGGAGTTACAACGTTGACCACCAAAATCAAAATCTGCGGCCTGACTCGGCGTCAGGATGTTTTGTCAGCTGGCGAACTTGGCGCTGATCTTTTAGGTTTTGTTTTTGCCAAGAGTCCGCGCCGGATATCCCCGGAGAGGATGGTAGAGATTTCGGCCGGATTGCCGGAAGGGGTCTTGAAAGTCGGGGTTTTTGTTGATGCCCCGTTGGCTGAAATTCAAGATGTTGCCGCTTTTTGCGCTCTCGATGTCTTGCAGTTGCATGGTTCTGAAGATTTGGATTATTGTCGGGCCTTAGAGTCTTACAAACTGCTCAAGGTTTTTCGCCTCGGCGTCGGCCGCACGTTGCCGGAAGACATTCTGCCGGAAGGCTCAGTAGATTTTTTCTGGGCGACCCTTTTTGATACCTGGCTGTCGGACATGGCTGGGGGCGGGGGGAAGGTTTTTGATTGGCGGCAGGTTTTGCCCTGGTCCGGAAGCCGGTTTTTCTTGGCCGGTGGTTTAAACCCGGAGAATGTTGGAGCGGCTATTGAAATGACCAGACCTTTCGGAGTTGATGTCAGTTCCGGCGTCGAAAGTTCTCCCGGTATTAAAGATCTGGCAAAAATGAGAAAATTTATTGAGGCCGTCAAAACGGCCGAAAAAAGTGGAGAAGATGAATAATATTTTGGAGGTGAAAAGAGTGATTGTTCCCAATGAAAATGGCTATTTTGGTGCCTATGGCGGGCGTTTTGTCCCGGAAACTTTGATTGCGGCTCTGGATGAATTGACGAAAGCCTATGAGCAGTATCGTTATGATCCCGATTTTCAGGAAGAGCTCAAAGAGTGGTTGGCGAACTATTGTGGTCGGCCGACGGCTCTCTATCGGGCTAAACGGATGGCTCAAGAGTTAGGGATTAAGGAAATCTATCTCAAACGTGAAGATCTGGCCCATACCGGAGCTCATAAGATCAATAATACCATGGGGCAGGCTCTGCTTGCCCGGCGTATGGGGAAAAAGCGGCTTATCGCTGAAACCGGAGCCGGTCAACATGGGGTGGCAACGGCGACCGCCGCCGCTCTTTTTGGTTTGGAGTGCGAGATTTACATGGGCGAGAAGGATATTGAACGCCAGGCCATGAATGTCTATCGTATGGATCTGCTTGGGGCTAAAGTTATTCCGGTCTCCTCCGGCAGCCGGACGTTAAAAGATGCGACCAATGAAGCGATTCGGGATTGGGTGACAAATGTCGGCCATACTCACTATATTATCGGCTCGGTGGTTGGGCCGCATCCCTATCCGATGATTGTTCGTGATCTGCAACGGGTTATCGGAATAGAGGCTAAAGCTCAAATTCTTGAACAGAGCGGCTCTCTCCCGGATTATGTGTTTGCCTGTGTCGGCGGCGGGAGTAATGCGATCGGGATTTTTCATCCGTTTCTTGAAGATGATCTGAAAATGGTTGGCGTCGAAGCCGCTGGCAGCGGCCTTGAGAGCGGGGCGCATTCGGCTCCGTTGTGTGTCGGAGAACCCGGCGTTTTGCACGGCTCTTTAAGTTATCTTCTCCAGACTGATGATGGTCAGATCAAGGAGGCCCATTCGATTTCGGCGGGTCTTGATTATCCCGGGGTTGGCCCTGAACACAGCTATCTGCGGGATCAGGGCCGGATTGAATATATCGGCGTAACCGATGATCAGGCGCTTGCGGCGTTGCGGCTTTTATGCCGCACGGAAGGAATTATTCCGGCTCTCGAAAGTGCTCATGCTCTGGCCGGCGTGGTGGCTCAGGCGAATCTGCTAAAAGAGAAAACCGTACTTATTAATCTTTCCGGTCGTGGGGATAAAGATGTTGCCACTCTGGCTGCACTAAAAAAAGGGGAGGAGAAGTGATGTCGCGTCTTGATGAAACTTTTGCGCAATTAAAAATTGAGGGTCGTAAAGCTCTGATTACATTTATTACGGCTGGTGATCCCGATCTTGATGCAACACCCGATCTAGTTGAAACCCTGGCCGAGTCCGGGGCTGATATTGTTGAACTCGGAGTTCCTTTCTCTGACCCCTTAGCCGACGGTCCGACGATTCAGGCGGCCTCTTTACGCGCCTTGGCTCAAGGTGCAACCTTGAAAAAAATTATCGCCATGGTCAAAGAGATTCGTCAGCGGACGGAGATCCCCTTGGTTTTGATGACCTATTACAACCCCGTTTATCGTTACGGTTTGGAAAATTTGATCGCGGACGCCGTAGCCGCCGGGGTTGACGGGCTTATTGTTCCCGATCTGCCGTTAGAAGAGTCGGAGGAATTGCGTCGTTTGGCAGCTGAAAAACTTGCGGTTATTCCCTTGGCCGCCCCGACGACGCCGGATGCTCGCCTCACCAAAATAGTTGCGGCGGGCCGGGGATTTCTCTACTATGTCACGGTAACCGGGATTACCGGTACGAGAACCAGTCTACCGGAAGAACTTTCGCAATCTCTTGATCGAGTCAAAAAGATTGCCGGAGATCTGCCGTTGGCGGCCGGTTTCGGGATTTCAACCCCGGAACAGGCGCGCACCGTCGGAGCCCATGCCGATGCCATTATTGTTGGTAGCGCCCTGGTTGAAATTGTGGCGCAACACGGGGCCTCGGCTGCCGGTCGGCAAAAATTGAGTGACAAGGTTAAAGCTTTACGTCAGGCGCTGGATGATTAAGGGGAAATAACCCGGATTTTATTGGTTCAAATTCAGCCTTTACCGGCAATAAATTAAAATGGGGTTACGCTAAATTTAGCGTAACCCCATTTTTTGTGCATTGAGGTAAAACTTATGCCGTTAAAACTCACTGAACACCGGTGATATTGCTTGCTTTTATAAGTCGTATCTTTTATTCTCTCATATTATGGAAATCAAAACCAAAAACTCCCCTTTTTTTCCTTCCGGTCTGGCTGAGAATGTATTTTCTATGCTCGATCAATGCCAGCGGAAGGTTGATAATATTTCCCCGGATCAGTTATTGGCCGAAGCCAGAGAACATCTTGAACAGGCTCATCAGGCCCATGCCCGGAATGGGGTTGCCAATGTTCAAGTAGCACAAGCAATTTATGATGTCTTCAAGATTATAGTTGACGATTGGGAGAATATCCAATTTTTGGCCAAGCCCTGGTGTAAAGGGATGATCTCTTATTTCACTTTAAGAGATGATGATGAAGACGATTTCAGTTCTTTAATTGGCTTTGATGATGATGTTGAAGTTGTCAACTCTTGCTTAACCTTTGCCGGGCGTGAGGATCTTTGCATTAAGCTGGGAAAGGTTAAAGAATTACCACCTCCGGGAGCAGAGCCCACACCTCGCCAACTGATAAAGCCAAAATATTCATCCTCAAAAATTCCACTGGCACCAGGAATGCGGGTTTTGTGTCGTGATGCAGAATGGTTAGTAACCAGAGTTGATATTATTGATTCCTCAGCCATAGAAAAAGGAAAAGAGCTTACAAAACAGGCTGTCCATTGCATCGGGGTTGATGATCTGGTTCGCGGCCATGAAGCCATATTCCTGACCCAGCTGGATGAGATCATTCCGCCCGCAACACAAAACTTATCAAAGACAACTCAAATGGCTACAAACTCTCAAAGCTTTTTCTTGGAGCTCAGTTAAGACAGATGCCGGCATCGGGAATAAAGCCGGAACTGGACGGCCTTGGCGTTTTCAAGCCTATGAAGTTCCAGGTCGAAACTGTCAGTCGGGCTTTAAAACAACTGCGGCCTCGACTTCTACTAGCTGATGCCGTAGGACTGGGCAAGACCATTCAAGTTGGCATGATTCTAACCGAACTTATGCGTCGGGGTCGTGCTAACCGGATCCTCGTGCTGGCCAAGAAATCGATGCTCACCCAGTTCCAGGCCGAGCTATGGAACCGCTTCGCTATCCCTTTAGTCAGGCTCGACTCAGCCGGGATTGCCAAATTGCGGCTCAAAATTCCAGCCAACAAAAACCCTTTTGAGGTCTATCAGCGGGTAATAATCAGCATTGACACCCTGAAAAATGTTGCCCGCTACGAACATTTCCTCAAAGGCACCCACTGGGATGTGGTGGTTATTGACGAAGCCCATAACGTGGCCGGAGCCAGTGTCCCGGAACGAAACTTAAGCTATCGTTTAGCCCGCCAGCTTTCCCGGCGGGCCGACAGCGTTTTGCTGACTACGGCAACCCCGCATAATGGCAAACGAGAGACCTTTGGTCGACTTATATCCCTGCTCGACCCTTCCGTTATCCCTGATCCGAATTTTAAAGAATACAGCAAAGATGACATTAAAAGCTTTTTCCTGATGCGTTTCAAGGAAGATGTGCGTGAGGATGCCGGTGATTTGCTCACCGATCGGGAGGTTATCCCGATCGCCAAAACGACAGTCAATGCTGCGCCCAAAGAGGAAGCCGTCTATGCAATCCTTGGTGACCTGCGGCGCGAGGCAAAGCTACTCAAACAAGAAGATGAAGGTTCGCGTAAAGGTTGGCATCATCATGCCATGGTGCAATATGTTCTTTACAAACTTTTCCTGTCCAGCCCGGAAGCCTGCATTGAGACCGTCCGGAAACGTTTGCAACATCTTGATAAAAATGACCAGAGCAACAATAATCAAAAAAGCCCTGAAATAACCTATCTCAACCGCCTTGAAAGCGCTCTTGGCAAACTTGAGATATCACAATCCTCTCGTTACCAGCTCCTCAAGCAACAACTTCTTGAGATTGGCTGGACGGGTAAGAAAAACAGTCCACGCATTCTCATTTTTACTGAATCGCCCAGAACCCAGCGAGCTTTAGCCCCGGTTCTGGCCCATGATTTTAATTTTAAGTACAGCGAAAAGTACGAGGAACAGCCGACTCAGGTATTGGCGACGATCAATGGTTCAACCCCCGATCTTCACCTCATGAAAACGGTTGAGGCTTTTGCTACAGGATCGGCTGCCATACGTCTTATGCTGGCCACTGATGTCGCCTCGGAGGGCATCAACCTCCATCACGAATGCCACCATATCATTCACTATGACCTGCCCTGGTCGATCATCACTTTAATCCAGAGAAATGGTAGAATCGACCGACTTGGCCAAAAAGAGCCACCCGAACTTCGCTACCTCATGGTCAACACTGAACAGGGTGTGATAAAGGGTGATGCAGCAATCTTCGCTCGGTTGGTCGATAAAGTCGAAGAGATAAACCGGTTGCGGCAATCAGGTGAATCCGTCCTCGAACTCTACGATCCCCAAGCCGAGGAGGAGTACATTGCCAGTCAGGGTATTTTGTCGGGTGATGTTGATGTCCTGGAGAAAGCCGCCGCCACAGCAGACTCTGAAACATCAGAAATGGAAGCGATATTATGCGAAGCCAATCAAGCTGGCCACGATGATTTTTTAGATTTCCTGACCGCCAACGAGTCGGAACAACCTTTACTCCAACTCAAAACCGACACCACACAACCAGAAAATGACTCTCAAAGAATACGCCTTTTTTCAAATAGAGAGTTTCTTTTGCAAGGCTATAAATTTCTCTCTGATCACAACCCCGGTTACCACCAGATTCAGGAGATAGGGAACCTCGTAAAAATTATCGCTCCTGAAGATTTAAAAAGACGGCTTGGGGCACCCGACAGTAAAGGTGATGTTATCTTCGGAGCCACGGCTATCCCGATGGAATCATGGCCTGAAAACAGTGAATTCTGGTTGACCGACGATTCCGCCCGCGTCAATATCGCCATCGAGGCCGCCCGCAACACGTCCGGGTATTGGGCCAAAGAGCTTCTCTGCGGCGAGAATCACCCGATCATGCAATGGCTCACAGAACGTTTGGTGATGCAGGTCAAAAGGGGAGAGGCTCCATTTATCCTTTCAGAAAATTTTGCCCCTGGCGAACTCTGTTTCTGTTTCATCGGACAAGTAAGCTCAAAAGCCGGAACCCCATTAGTAGTCGATGCCCATGCCATATCCTTTCATAAGGGTGGCACTGTCAAACAAAAACCACTATTTGATGCCCTGAAAACCGCAAATTTCGAAAAACTCATCAATACCGGCGCTGAACCAAACCTCTCCGCCGCTCAAATGCTTATCCATTCAGCTGTAGAGCAGAGCCTCCACCACATGAGACAGCTTCTCGATAAACGAGAAAATGAACTTAACCCCATTCTTCTCGAAGAAGAGAGACGTTTGCGGGCCTGGCGCAAAAAACGCCAGGAATTATTGGGAAACCAGATAAAAGAGCTTGGTGAAAACAGTAAGAAAGCCAAAAGATATAGACTTATGCTCGAAGAGATGAAAGATTATCTGAAAGATCGAGAACAGAACTGGCGTGACACCCATTTCACCGCTGCCCGAGAACCTTCTACGCAACTACTGCTGGTCATTGGAGGCGCGGACTGAGTGCAATAGCTGGTGTCGTGCTTGTATGGAGATGAAAACATTCTCAGACTAAAGCAACCTGGATGTCCCGACCTACGGCTTTGGCAAACTTTTCCAGAGTAGACAAACGAATATCTGTTGCGTGGTTTTCCATGCGTGAGATCACCGATTTACTGGTTTTAAGTTTGTGGGCAATCTGTTCCTGGGTCATTCCCGCTTCCATGCGAGCTTGTTTTAAAAGGATGCCTAATTTAAATGTTTCAAACCGTTTGTCGTAATCTTTCCAGAACTCCAGATCCTGTTTGATCCGTTTTGCTTTGTATTTTTGTAAGTCACTCATACTGGTCTCCGGGAGAAATAGTCTTTTTTTCGCTGTTCAGCAATTTTTATCTCTTTTTTCGGGATTTTTTTAGATTTTTTGGTGAAAGCATGATTCAAGATAATCAGTTCTTTGTCTTCAAAGAAACCCAACAGGCGAAAAATATCATTCGCAAATTGAATTCTTACTTCCCAGATGTTCGAGGTTGCTTCCAGCTTTTTAAAAAATTTACGTGGTACGATATCAATAGTTTCTATCAAATCGAGAACAAAAAATACCTTTTCAGCCTGTTTGTTGTCAAGGGAGTCAAGGAAATCAGCCACCGGCGATTTCCCATTTTCGAGATGATAGAAAATTATTTCTCGCATATTTATAAGTTAGCATATTTGCGAACTTATAGCAACCATAAAAAAGATTGTTTCATTAAAGAGTGTTTTTATGAAGCCAGCAAATCGGTCGGAAATTAACAACCATGCCTCTTGATACCTGTATCACCAATGTTGGCGAATATTATAGCTCTCATTATCTGGATTCGACCTTTGCCAAGGATCTCAAAGGCCTGATCTCCAGATGGAATGATGAAGGGTCACAGTCCGCCCCCAGAAAAATTCTAAGTTTAACCATGCGCTATTTCAGCGCCAAAACCGCTGCCCTCGATTTTGATAAACCTGAGAAACGCTGGCAGGCCGATGATATTGGCGGTTGGCACGCTCATCTGCTTGAGGCTTTGGGATATTCCGATTACACTGCTCTTGACCTGCCGGTATCCGGCAATACCGCAT
>JAGGWR010000328.1 GCA_021163445.1 Candidatus Tharpella aukensis | reverse complement strand
CCGCCGCCGTTCCTTTACGCACGACGACAGTCATCATCGGCAAAAGGGAACTTTCGATCGAATACATCAAAGACATACCCAGACCTAACATTTCAGCTTCTTCAGCGACATCACCAACATCAATACCCGAGGTATCCTGAAGCCAAATCATCGGAATTCGGTCACGACCACAATAGGTCGTAAAATCACTCATCTTGATCAGGCCCTGGCGATAGAGTTTACCGCCAATCCCCATATAGTCGGCATATTCGGGATAGTTAGCCCCGAGAAAACCTTGCCGGTTAGCGACGATACCAACCGGAAAACCATCAATCTTAACCAGACCGCAATAGATTTCCGGGCCATAATCGGGACGGAACTCGGTGTGTTCACTGTTATCAACCAGACGCGAAATGACCTCATCCATATTGTAGGTCGATTTCTGGTTGTAAGGCACCATATAATTAAGGTCGTCACCGGAGAAACGGGGCTCTTTCGGCTCCGCCACCCGGAAAGTTTCAGGAGCGTAAGCCGGCATACCGGCAACACACTTTTTGATGGCATCAAGAACGCCCTCTTCAGTCTCAAAAACTTCACGCATAAAACCGGTTTTTTCGTAATGAATTTTAGTGCTTCCCGGCGGCACCACTTTGAGATGACGTGTACTCTCAATCAACTCTTCAGCCCCTTCAAGATCAAAATGACCTTTAGGACTCATTCCACCGACGATACCGCCGCCGCCAACTGCCATATTGGAATCTTTGTGGGCAAAAATAATTGCCGGGCTGATGGCATGATATCCACCACCGGCCGGGTTGGTACCATACATACCAACAATTACCGGAATCCCTTTCTGGGCAAGCTCGGCATGACGAAAGAAGACCCGGCCGCCGGAACGCCGACCGGCATAAACCTTCTGTTGCTCGGTCAACTTGACGCCGCTGCAATGCAATACCCAAATCAAGGGAATACGCAGCTGCTCAGCCATATCCTGAGCCCGAAAGATATGTTCGGCCTGCCCCGGAATCCAAGCCCCGGCCAACACTTTATTGTCAGAAGCAATTACTGAAACCCAACGTCCATTAATTTTGGCCAGTCCATTGACAACTCCGGTGCTGTCTTCGACATTGTCTTCGGGATCGAAAATCGAATTCATCGGCCGGAAAGTGCCGGGATCAAGCAAGTAATCAAGCCGCTGCCAAGCTGTCATCGAACCGCGCTGAGCAATTTTTTCCGCCGGAATACCAGCATTTTTTACGCGCTCTACTTCAGCATCATATTGTTTCATAACCTCTTTGATCGAAGCGGCACTCTCGGCCGCTTTCTCTTTCTGCTTATCCCGCAGTTCTTTACCGAACAGAGGCATCTCAGCGAAATACTTTTTCATGGTACTCTCCTTGTGATCATCAACAATCACGTTAAAGTTATTCTAATTGCTATTGTCCACCACTCCAACTTACTTCACTATCGGGTGGGGGTCGGGTAACCATTACAACACTTCACCGGCCGTCATTGTTCCTTTTTGAACAATGACGGCCGGGAGTTAGATAGCAGATACACTACGATAATGCAAGGAACTTTGCCAGTGAACTGGCAAAGCCGAGTAATTAACAATTTATGAACTCGTTAAAAATCACTGGATGGCTAAGTAAAAAATTCGATAGACAAGATGTTGTGGTTTTTCAGGCGCAAGACCATACATGTAGTATGTCGAGTGTCTGAAAAACCACAACAACGCAGGATATCGGAACTTTTTACGACGCCATCAACGATTTGCTTTGCGAATTCCGAGCTGATCCTGAGCCATGATAAACTTACAAATATTGGTTGAACCTTCAACCATGGCATAGGTCGGTGCATCGCGAAAATATCGGGCTACCGGATATTCGGGAGAATAGCCATAAGCTCCGAGAATACGCATGGCATACTGGGTGCATTTATAAGCCAGTTCACCAGCCAGAAATTTGGCCGCCGCAACTTCCACATTATTGCTCAACTGGCCCTGATCTTTCTGCCAGGCCGCTTGATAAACAACTAGGCGGGCGGCCGCGATCTCAGCAACCATCTCTCCGATCATCGATTGATTCATCTGAAACTTGCCGATCGGTTGACCAAACTGTTCGCGCTCCATCGCATACTGCGTAACAACATCGAGACAAGCCTGCGCCAGACCAACCCCGCCAGCTGCCGCCGAAAGCCGGGTCTGAGAAAGTGAACCGAAAACAATTTTAGCTCCGTCGCCGACTTTACCAAGGAGATTGCCTTTAGGAATTTTCGTATCTTCAAGAATAATCTCTCCGGTCGGAGATGAGAGGGAACCCATTTTATCAAGCTCAGTTACAGTTATCCCTTCACTATCCTCAAGATCAACCACAAAAGCGGACATTCCGCGGCCACCGGCCGAACGGTCGGTGTAGGCATAGAAGATATTAATCCCACCGATTGTAGCGTTGGAGATCCAGGTTTTCTGGCCGTTAAGCAGCCAGTGGTCACCTTTATCAACTGCGGTCGACTTCATCGCCATAATATCGGATCCGGCACCCGGTTCGGTAATCGCAAAGGCTCCGAGGATCTCGGCATTAACCAATTTTTCAATATACTTCTTTTTGAGCGCTTCATCGCCGTAACGCTGAATCGTAAAGGCACAACCAAGCTCCTGCATATTGACCTGCACGCGCAAAGAACTGGAGGCTCTGGCAATCTCTTCCGTAATAATCATGGCCGCCAACCAACCCATCTCGTTGCCGCCGTACTCCTCGGAAATAACCGTCCCGAAAAGGCCCATCTCGCCCATCGGTTTAATCACCTCTTTATAAGGGAAATAGTGATTCTTATCCCATTCATCGGCAAACGGAGCAATCTTTTCAGCCGCAAAATTGCGCACCGTATCCCGTAACATACTAAGTTCATCAGTTAATCCAAAATTCATCCTCTTTTCTCCCTAAAAAAAGTTAAATATATTCAAAAAACCCTATCATTTACAAATCAAGAAACGACCGGCACTCAACTTTACAATCCCAAATAACCGGCAAACATCGGACAGGCTAAGTGCAATAAGCATACCGCCCCCGCAAGCCGGAAACCGACAAGCCCTCCGATCTCTCGCCAAGCTGAAAGACTAAGACCTTCACCAACCCTGCAAAGGCGAACAAGCGCTGTCCATTTTTTACCCGGTCAGGTAAAAATCAACCTCCCCGCCTTTTAATTGGGGTCAGGGTAAAATTAAATGAATTCATTTAATTTTACCCTGACCCCAATTAAAAGGCTTGACATAAGTCGATAAACATGGGAAAAACCGAGTAATGAGTATAACCTGCCCCCAATGTCATAGCCGTTGCCGCCTTAAAAACGACACGACAACCAGTGATTTGAGCCAGGGGAAATGTCCCGAATGCGGGCATATTTTCCCCATACCTCCAGGCATAAACCGGGAGCCGTCAGCCAAGAATCAAACTAACAAAACAAAACAAAACGGAGGCAAAACCGGCTTTAAACTACCCGGCATAGAAAGTCTACTCAGACCCTTGCGAATCTCTGGGAGAACCACATTTTTATGGCTTTTTTCCGGTTTCGGAGTGATTATATTACTGGCCATCATCTTTATCGGCTCGCAGAAAATACCCCCTCCCAGAATCGAGAAGAACCTTGCCTCAAGTTCTATTCCGGCGCCAGCTAAAACAACAACAACAACAAAATTGAGCCTTCCCCCTCAGAGCATGGCCACAGCAATTGCCCAGATCAAACATCACGCCCTGGTCGGCGATGCCGACATCAGCATCACTGGTAACTATCTACAACTAGCCCTATTGGTTGCCGGTAACACGCCGGTAACCTACGCCGAACGGCTCGGCCGCCAATTTGGCCACTATCTGAATGAACAACTCACTGCAACAAAGCAACAGAAACAAATGCCCGCCATCAAGATCTCGGTCTACTATCCGAGTGGCACCAGAATTGTGGTTGCCTCCAACGATCAAAGTGGTGAGGAGGAAATCCTGCCTCAAATGAAATAACAAACTACTCCGGCATTGTTGCAAACTGTCTCGATGTGGGGTCAGACCTTCAGTTCTGACCCCGGTTACAGGGGGCGAAGCAAAGTTCGCCGCCATTTGTTGTAACTTTATAGTGAATGTCAGCACTGTCCAGTTTGAACTTTGCTTAGATAAATTCTAGGGATATCGGGTTGTTTTCTGTAACGTCTCGCAAAATTTTGTCGTTTTTCCCAGCGAATAAAGCCAAAAAAATTGCGACTGTCTGAACGAGGTACGAGTGAGTTTCGCAATTTTGGCGTAATGAGCGTTGGAAAAACAAAAATTTTGCTTAAGAAGTGGAAGAAAATAACCCGATATCCCGGGTTGCAAGAATCTAACCGGACAGTGCTGAGTGGACACCTGAATAGTTACCTACACTTCGTTAATCACTACCGGCTTAAAAAACACATAAGGCTTAACAATTATACCGGAAAAAAGCCCGCCACTCTTTTCCCACTCCGCAACCTGATTCGGTGCCGGTCGAATTAAATCACCATTTTCAAGCCAGGTTTTTATCTGTAAGATCCGGTCTTCGGCAACCTCGACTGCAACCTCAACCAGATCAAGCCTTTCCGCTGCTAAAAAAAGAATGCCGTGCTTTTCGTGCGGCCTCAACCAGGACCAGCTCACGGTTCCGACATCATCTTTAAGTTTGCTTTTTAAAGAACTATCTTCCGGCATTTTTTTGCTCCACTAAATTCTGCGCATTATCCCGCATCCGCAACCATTCACTTTGTCCAAGACCGGCGCCTAAGGCAATTTTTTCAGCCATCTCAAGCGTCACCAGATCACCAGGAGCATGAGCGTCATTATTGAGAAGCAATTCGGCTCCCGCTTGCCGGGCCAGCCGAGCCACGTGACCATTGGCCAAAGCGTGACTACGGCGCGTAGTTATCTCAAGAAAAACCCCCTGTTTGGCCGCGAGTTCGACTTCATCTAACGAGATCAAACCGGGATGGGCCAAGATATCCACACCCGCCTCAATTGCGGCCCGATTAGTTCCCGGAGCTACCGGCTCAGCCAGGGTCTCACCGTGAACGACTATAATAGCTGCTCCCAAAGCCCGAGCCTGTTCAGCGCAAGCGCCGATCAACTTTGGCGGAACATGGGTGAGTTCAACCCCGGGCAGCAGGTTTATCTCCATCTCTCCGGCCAAAGCCCGGCAAACGGAGACTAAACGCGGCAAAACAAAATCGAGGTTGGAAAAATCGACGTGATCAGTAAAAGCCAGAGTCCGATACCCCAGCACTTGAGCTCGCCGGGCAAGCTCTGTCGGCACCAAAACGCCGTCGCTGAAAATTGTATGCGTATGCAGATCAATCATGACACCCTCTTTCCCTTAAAAATCATCCATAAACGAGCTCCAAGATAACCACCAGCCCCATCAGCCAGCAAATCCATCCAGGAAAACTCACGACCCGGAACAAAATATTGATGAATCTCGTCACTCAAACCATAAAGCAGAGCACCGCTCAAAACCCAAATAAGCTGGCGCACGATATTTTGTTCTGGATTTATAAAAGTCAACATCCGCATCAAGAGAAAACCAAATCCGGAATACTCAAGGATATGAGCTATCTTGTCAGGTACCGCAAAAGGGCTCAGATGACCAGGATCACTTTGACTTGAGAGCCAGAAAATAAGCAGACAGTAAAGCAAAAACGGAATAAAATAAACCAGTGTAAATCGCTTTTGCCGCCACTTATCAAGAACCGGCATCGACCACCACCTCACCTCTCAAGGAGTGCTTAAAAGCTTTGACAATCTTAACCTGAAAAATATCACCTGCCGCGATTTTAACTGCCGCCCGGGCCGAAACCGGGGCCGGAAAATTAACAATTCGACTCTCCGGCGTCCGACCACTCCACTCATCTTCGCCCCGTTTACTCGGCCCGCTAACCAAAACCTCAGCAACCTTGCCAACCTGGGCCAAGAGAACAGCTTGGCTTATTTTATCCTGCAAGCCTTGACAACGAGCCAGACGATCACGTTTCTCGGCATCAGCAACAACATCTTCATAATCAGCGGCCCGCGTACCGGGACGGGTAGAGTATTTAAAAGAGTAGATCTGATCGTAACCAACTTTTTCCAGCATGGATAAGGTCTGCTGAAAATCAGCCTCACTTTCACCGGGAAAACCGACGATAATATCAGTGGTCAAAGCGATATCAGGCACCACCCGGCGCAATTTTTCCACCTTTTCAAGATAAGAGGCCGCCGTATAACCCCGCCCCATACGTTTGAGAACAGCATCACTGCCAGCCTGCATCGGCAGATGGAGGGAGGGGCAAAGTTTGGGCAAAGTTGTAAAAGCTGAAATCAACTCATCCGACATATCCTTGGGATGGGAGGTCGTAAAACGAATTCGTTCAATCCCCTCGATCTCGTGAACCAATTTTAAGAGTTTGGCAAAACTGATCTCACCCGACGCCTTTAAACCATAAGAGTTAACATTCTGCCCCAGCAACATCACCTCTTTGATTCCGGCCGCAGCCAGCATGCGAACCTCTTCGATAATGGCGGCACTGGCTCTTGAGTATTCACGACCCCGAACATGGGGAACGATACAGTAACTGCAGAAATTATCACAACCCTGCATAATCGTCACCATCGCACTGATCGCACCTGCACCCGGCCGGGCCATCACCTCAAGACCGCCGGGACAATCGAGAAAATCGGTAGAGTTTAAGGCTTTATGTGATTGGCGTACCGCAGTCACCAATTCAGGCAGATGATCGAGCTGATGGGTACCAAAAACAATATCGAGACCGGGACAGCGCTGCTGAAGTTTCTCTCCCCACTGCTGGGCCACGCAACCGCCAACCGCGATCACCAATTCGGGCCGTTGTCGTTTCAAAGGAATATAGCGGCCTAAGGCACTGAAAAGTTTAAGTTCCGGTTTTTCCCGCACACTGCAAGTGTTGATAACAATAAGATCCGCCGAGCGGCTGTCACGGGTTGGCTGATAACCTTGACTCGCAAAAAGATGAGTAATCTTTCCCGAATCACAAACATTCATTTGGCAGCCATAGGTTTCGATAAATATTTTCAACAACTCCACTCCCAGTTTTCAAGCGGTGCAAAAGCCCGGTAGTTGGTTAAATCAAGATGAATCGGCGTAATCGAAACAAAACCGGCGCGCACCAAAGTGGCATCGGTACCTTCGACATCTTCGCCCTGAATCACCTCTCCGCCGATCCAGTAATAGTGCCGCCCCCGAGGGTCGGCATTTTCCCGCACCACATCTGAATAAGTGCGTTTACCCTGCCGGGTGATGCGAAAACCGGCCAACTCTTCCCAGGGTCGATCAGGCACATTGACATTTAATAAAGTAGCGGCAGGCAGCCCGTGTTCAAAAACCTTTTCGGCCACTTCACGAGCCACTCTTGAGGCTGTCGCGAAATGGTGTTCACGGTCAATATCAAGTGAAATTGCCAGAGCTGGAATACCTAACAGAGTCGCCTCAATCGCCCCCGCCACGGTTCCGGAATAGGTTATATCATCACCCAGATTGCCGCCCCGATTAATTCCGGAGACAACCAGATCCGGGCGCCGGTCGCGCAAAATATGGTTAATCCCGAGAAAAACACAGTCAGTCGGAGTGCCGTCAACTTCATAACGATTTGGCGCCCGCTGCGTAATGCGTAAAGGACGCTGCAAGGTCAGGGAGTGGCTGCTGGCACTCTGTTCTCGATCCGGAGCAACCACCGTCAAGTTACCAAGCCCGGCTAACCCCTCTTCAAGCTCCTTAATGCCGACGGCATGAATGCCATCATCATTGGTAATCATAATTTCTGTTTTCATATTTGATGGACTCGTAAAAAGTTACGGTATGGCTAAGTAAAAACTTCACTCTATCCCGACACAGGGTCAGACCTCCAGATGCCGACTGCAAGCCGGTTACCGGTCTAAGCTTACGCCCTGAGCAATAGAGAGGAAGTGCATCTCGCCACGGGCTCTTCCCTTAAGATGTAAGCCCTGCCTGGAAGCATCTCCCCTCATCGAGACAACCTAATAACCATTTAAATTTTCAGCGTCAAGCAAAAGTGATGCATTCGTAAAAAGTAACGGGATGGCTAAGTAAAAATTTCGACATCCTGCAATGTTGTGGTCTTCAAGGTTGCAATAGCAAAACAAACCCATTATAACGAGCCTTATAATGCGATTTAATTACTCAAGATGAACTCATAAAAAGTAACGGGATGGCTAAGTAAAAATTTCGAGAGACAAGATGTTGTGGGTTCTCCAGGCTCGAGACCATACATATCGAGTCTCTGGAGAACCACAACAACGCAGGATATCGAAACTTTTTACGACGCCATCACTCAACTTAAGCAAACCGGCAAATATGAGGCCCTAATGCGCAATCAACTGCACCATAACAAATTCTACCGAGCCTTTCTCGCGTTAACCCTCTTGCTGCCCATGATTTTGCCCAACCTGACCTCGGCAATCGAACTCGAGAACCCGAATCCTGAGAATCTATACCAAGAGAACCTGTACCAAGAGAACCAACCCTCTGAAAACCCTGAAATTGCCATCCTGCTGCCATTAAGCGGCCCTTTTGCCAACCTTGGGCGGACCTTACAGAAAGGTTTTGAGCTTGGCTTTGCCCAGCAAAGCCAAGCCGAACTAACCGACCGGCAATACAAAATTCACTTTCTCGACAGCGAAGGCAGCCCCGAAATCGCCCGCACCCTTATAGAACTGTTGAGCAGTGAAGGCGGAACCGTAATCGCGGCCGGCACGCCATTAAATACCACAGCCTGGAGTACCAGTAAAGCTTGTGAGGAGTACGGCCTGCCATATCTGATTGTCGGTGCCGACCAAGAGAACCTGATCAGTGAAAAAAGCATTTTTACGTTTCGTCTGACCCAAACCAATGCCGCCGACCTTGAGATGCTCTCCGCATTTATCGATACTCAAGAACCGAAAATTCAGAGTTTGGGCATCATCTACAGTGAAAACCATTGCGCCATACACCAAGCCCGGCGACTTAGAAAATTTAGCGCCGACAACAATATCGACCTCGCTATCTGGGAGAACTACCGCAATGATGAACGTAATTTCTACGATCTTTTAAATATTATTAAAGAGCGTGAGCCCCAACTTCTCTTTCTCGCCACTACCCCGGCTGCCGGCAACAAACTCTGCCAACAGGGCCAACGCCTTGAACTATTACCACCATTCACTATCGCCGCACCCGTCAACTGCATACCAACAACCAGCAAAAATGAGGCACAGGAAAACCGCGTGGCCGATCATATCCTTTATCCGACACCCTGGCTGAAACCAAGCAGCCAGGAAAATCTTCCCCGGCTCGATAACTACCTCCAGGCCCAAGGCTTTGCCGCCGCCGAACTCATCTGGGAAACCCTTAAAAAGAGCCCCGACCAAACCTCGGGAGAAATCATCAAAACCCTGGAAACGACCACCATGGCCACGGCCTACGGCCAAGTAAAATTTTCGGGACCCGGTCAAGGCCATCAGAACCAACTTGCATGGTATCTCTGTTCGTATAATGAAGATGGCACAAATCAGCTCATCTTCCCCCGGCCGCCGGAATCAGATACAAACGAAGAAGAAGCAGAAACAACAACCTCGGCTATAACAACGCCGGAAAAACCCAACCAATAAT
>JAGGWR010000067.1 GCA_021163445.1 Candidatus Tharpella aukensis | reverse complement strand
GCCGGGTCAGAGGTCAGGGCGAGTTTCAGGCCGCGATGAAAACGTTGGCCGATGGCTGCATACTCTCCGCTCAGCGGCAGGAGTACGCCAATTGTCCAAATTTTGTCGGCGGCCGGGAGCGGGTCGCCGGTTGTTGTCGTTTTTTTTGATGTGATGGGGTTTTGTTGTTGGGTTTTGTGTCGCTGTGGGCGTACCAGTTCGCAACCGGAGTTTATCGCTTTTGCCGAAGAGGCAGTTGTGGTAAACAGGAGTAAGGCAAAGGCTATGGAGATGAGGATCTTGGTTGGGTTGGCAGTCAATTTTTTTCTCGATCCGGTACTAATTATTTAGATGTGCACAATAAAATAATAGCAAATAGTGGTGAATTTTACTTCGCTCTTTGTAACCGGGGACAGCTTGTAAATGGAAAATGACACCTAGGACAGCCTTCTAGTGAAGTTTGGTTTAGACTTGTAATGATTTTTTTACCCTGCTGTCAACCGCTTTTTACTGGATGGACAGTTATGAGAAGTTTGATTTTATGAATATTGTGATTCTTGAGGATGCGGATTTTGTTGGTGAACGGCGTGTGGTTCTGGACGGGCGGCGATTTATTCATATTGTCAACGTGCTTAAATCAAAGCTAGGGGATTGCTTGCGGGTCGGTCGTTTGAATGGTGATTTGGGGTCTGGCGTAATCGTCGAGCTTTCCGGTTCCCGAGTCGAACTTGAAATTGAGCTTGATCACGCGCCACCGCCGCCGTTACCGGTTTGTTTGTTGTTGGCTCTGCCCCGTCCCAAGGTTTTAAGGAGAGTGTTGGCGGCGGCCGTGACTATGGGAGTTAAAGAGATCTTTCTTTTTAACTCCTGGCGGGTCGAGAAAAGTTACTGGCAGACTCCCTGGCTGGCGCCCGAGAGCTTGCGGGAGATCAGCCTTTTGGCGCTTGAACAGGCCGGTGATACCCGCTTGCCGGAGATCTTTCTCAAGCCTCGATTTCGCCCTTTTGCAGAGGATGAGGTGCCGGTTTTGGCTCGGAATCGTGATGCTTGGTTGTTGCATCCGCAGGCAGATTCGGGGTTGTCAAAATTTACGAGTCGAACTCCGGCTCTAGCGGCAGTTGGCCCCGAAGGTGGTTTTATCCCTTTTGAGGTCGAAATGTTGGCCGCCGCCGGACTCGGGATTGTTTCTCTCGGCCCTCGGATTTTGCGAGTGGAGCAGGCGGTGCCAGCAGTGCTTGGTCATTTTCTGATGTAACTATCCCGAGACTTTTTTACCGAAAAAAGGTGCAAGGCTGACGCAGATGTTGGCTTTGCACCTTTTCTTTTTTTTGGGTAGTTGGGCCGATTGCTTGTGGAGATTTTTTTAAAAGTTAGAAAAATCTTTTTTTATCCTTGACAAAGGAGATCGGGCAAAGTAACAAGGTGGGTGAAAGTGGTAGATTGTGGGTTAAAATATCCTCCCGATGGGGAGCGGTGGAGAAAATGGCATTTCGCGGTCGTTACGAATATTCCCTTGATACCAAAGGGAGGCTGAATATTCCAGCTAAATTTCGGGATATTTTAGTCCATGAGTTCAACTCTGAACTGGTGATTACGACCGCCCTGGGAAATATTCTCGATTGTTATCCTCTAACTAAATGGATTGAGATTGAAGAGAAACTCAATGCTCTGCCCTCAAGTCGGGTAGAATTGAAAAGTTTTAAACGTCTCTATATTTCCGGAGCGGTTGAATGTTCTCTCGATAAACAGGGTCGCGTTTTATTGCCTCCGACTTTACGGAGTTGGGCCGGGCTTGATCAGAAGGACAATAGTGTCGTTATTGCCGGCATGATAGATAAACTGGAAATATTTAGCCAGAAACGTTGGGTTGAGGAAGAGGCCGGCATTGCAAAAACCCCCGAAGAGATTGCGAAAACGTATGATATTCTTGGTGAGTATGGTTTGTCAATTTAGGGTAGTACAGTTTTGATGTAGCGGTTCGGGTTTGTTAGATGGAGCATATTCCGGTTCTTCTCAAAGAGAGTGTCGATTTTCTGTTAGCTGGCAGGAGAGTTGTCGGCGGAGAAGGAGTGCTTGTCGATGCTACTTTTGGTGGCGGTGGCCACAGTCGGAGCTTGCTCGAACGAAGTAGTGAAGGAGTTTCGGTTGTGGCAATTGACCGGGATCCGGAAGCGACTTTAAGGGGAGAGTCTCTCACCGTTGAGTTCGCATCCCGCTTCAAACTACTGGCGGGAAATTTTGCCGACCTGACTGAGCTCCTTGATGATGCCGGAATAGACAAGATAGATGGCCTGCTCCTTGATATCGGTCTTTCAAGTTTTCAACTGGAAGAGGGTGATCGGGGGTTTAGTTTTCAGTCTCCGGGGCCGCTTGATATGCGTATGGATCCAGCCACCGGAGAACCGGCTTCCACGATTGTCAATCAAGCCGATTACAAAACCTTGTTCAAAATTTTTCGTAATTTCGGGGAAGAGCCCTATGCTGCGGCTATCGCTCGTAAAATTGTCGAAAGCCGCGTTCAAAATCCTCTGTTAACAACTCGTTCTCTAGCGGCCCTGATTGAAGATATGGTGCCAGTCTACAAGCGTTCTCGACGCCACCCTGCAACTCTGGTTTTTCAGGCTTTACGCATTGTTGTTAATGACGAGCTCAATGCTCTTGAACAGGTGCTCAACGCCGGTCTTGAACGGCTTGAGCGGGGGGCGCGGATGGTGGTTATCTCCTACCACTCTCTTGAAGACCGTCGGGTAAAACGGATTTTTCGTCAAGCCACTAAGGGTTGTGTCTGTCCACCAAGGGTTCCGGTTTGCGGTTGCGGACAAAAGCCAAAGGTTAAAATTCTGACCGGGCGGGGAGTCCGGCCTCAGGAGTCTGAAATAGCTCTCAATCCTCGCAGTCGCAGTGCTTGTCTGCGGGCCGTTGAGTGTTTGTAGGAGGTTGCCCGAGAATGCTCTTTTTCCTCAGCTCTTCGTTATTTTTTGAAAATAATGCTCGAAATACTAAGTGTATGTCTGCGCTTATTTTCAAAAAATGCCTCGATCTGAGAAAAAATTTCTATTCTCGGCCAGCCTCCTAGGTTTTCGTGGCGGTGAAAAAAAAACAGCCATCACAGTGGAGTTGGCCTAATAGTTGTCTGCTCGTGGTTATGGTGGGAATGATATTCTATTGTTCCTGGATTAATAATAAAATTGTTACTCGGGGTTATCGACTGAATGAGTTGCGCCAAGCTGAAAAACAGCTCATTGAGGAGCAAGATAAACTGGAAGCCGAATTGGCGACCTTGAAAAGCCCTCGGAACTTGGCTCGATTGGCCCGTCGGTTGGGTCTCAAAGAGCCCCGGCCCGGGCAGAAGATGGTTCTACCATGAAACAGCGGACAAAGCGCGAGTCTAAAGATGAACGACGTCGTTTGCGGCAACGGATAGGTTTGGTTGCCGGCGTCGTCGTTTTCAGTTTGGTCGCGGTTGTTGCCAGAGCCTATTTTCTCCAGGTTGTTAAACACAATTATTACTTGGCTCGTCAACAGAGTCAGTGTAACTCCAGTCGCTTGGTTCGTTATAAAAGAGGGGAGATTTTGGCCTCTGACGGAAAAGTTTTGGCGGCTAGTATAAAAGGCGAATCTCTCTATGCCGAGCCTCGGCGGGTTCAAGATAAG
This sequence comes from Candidatus Tharpella aukensis, assembly GCA_021163445.1. Lineage (GTDB taxonomy): Bacteria > Desulfobacterota > Anaeroferrophillalia > Anaeroferrophillales > Tharpellaceae > Tharpella > Tharpella aukensis. Next base: position 4,286 of record JAGGWR010000067.1, on the reverse strand, counting down.
AGGCGCCTTGCCAAAGGTCTGGCGCCGATTTTAAAGATGAAAGTTTCCAGTCTGGAGCGGGGTTTGCGCGGCGAGCGGGGTTTTGCCTGGCTTAAGCGATCTTTAACTCCAGGTCAGGTTGAGGCTTTGCAACCCTGGTGTAAAAAAGAGCCGGGGCTGGCCTTCTCAAAGGAAGCCCGCCGAATTTACCCGAATCGGGATCTTGCTGGTCAGGTGTTAGGTTTCACAAATATTGATTGTCAGGGGCAGGAGGGTCTTGAGCTCTATTACGACGAGTATCTTCAGGGGCGTCAACTTTATGTCTCTATGGAACGTGACGCCCGGCGCCAGGTGGTCGAGAGTTCTCAGTCAGCGGAACTTGATCATCTTAAAGGGAAAACCGTCTATTTGACAATTGATCGCCGCTTGCAGGCCTGGGCCGAGCAGGAGCTTGAAACGGCGGTTACCGGGAGTCGGGGCAAGGGTGGTGTCGCTCTGGTTATGGATGCCGATAATGGTGCTGTTTTAGCGATGGCTCAATATCCGCGTTTTAACCCCAACAGTAAACGGAAAAATAATCCGGCTTTGTGGCGCAACCGGGCGGTTACCGATCTCCTGGAGCCGGGCTCTACTTTAAAGGCTTTTACTTTGGTTGCGGCCCTTGAATCCGGCATTTTCAAGATCGACGATCTGGTTGATTGTGAAGAGGGGAAATTTAAAGTCGGCAATCGCACAATTCATGATACCCATGAATATGGTCTTTTGCGTCTTGACGAAGTGCTTAAATATTCCAGTAATATCGGTTGTTCAAAGATTGCTGAACGTATCGGTGCTGAGCGTTTTTATGCGGTTTTAAAAAACTTCGGTTTTGGTTCTCACAGCGGTATAGATTATCCGCATGAGCCTTCTGGTCGTCTACGTCCCTGGCAGAAATGGCGGGAGATTGATCTTTGTAATCATTCCTTTGGTCAGGGAGTATCCATGACCTCGGTTCAGCTGGTGGCCGCATATGCGGCTCTGGCCAATGGGGGTCATCGAGTGACTCCGCATCTGGTGGCTAAAATTATTAACGGGGCGGGTTGGACGGTCTATGAACCCCCGGCCAAAAAATCATCGCGGGTCTGTAGCTCCAAGGTGGCGCAACAGGTTGATCGGGCTTTGGCTTTGGTGGTTGAAGATGATGGTACCGCGCCTCAGGCCCGGATTCCCGGATTTAGAGTTATGGGGAAAACTGGAACTGCACAAAAATTTGATTTTGCTAAAAAGAGCTATTCTCATAAGAACTACCGGGCCTCATTTGTCGGATATGTTGATCCGCCTAAAGGTCAGTCGCGCAAGATTGTTTATGTGATGGTTGATGAGCCCCGCAGTTCAATTTATGGTGGTCTGGTTGCCGCTCCGGCCTTTCAGCGGATCAACCGTCATCTGCTAAGTTATCTTAATTATGCTTCTCAAACCGAGTTAGCGACGCTCACCATACCTGATTACGAGGAAGAGGAAGCCGGTTGCTCAGTGGCTGAGAATGGCAGCGAAAGAGTTGAAAACTTTACCGGAAACGCAACCCAGGCAGCAAATGTGATGCCCGATTTTACCGGCCGGACGATCCGAGATGCATTAATTCTTATCGGCAGCTATCGGCGCAGTGTAAAAATTTCGGGTCAGGGTCGGATCGTCTCCCAGAAACCCCAGCCGGGAACTACATTAGAGCCCGGCCTTGATTTTGTTTTCCACCTAAGTAGCGAGAGTAGTGAGATCTAAAATGTGTGAGGGGCGAAATCATTACTGGAAACTCGGGCAACTGGCTGACCTGCTTCAGGTCAAGACTTTGCCGAGTTGTCAAAAGCTTGATCTTGGTTTTGATCTAACCGGAATCACCACTGACAGTCGCAAACTTTGCCCAGGTGAACTTTTTATCGCGTTGCGGGGCGAGCATTTTGATGGTCATGATTATATCGATCAGGCGATCACTAACGGTGCTGTCGCCGTCGTGCTTGAAGAAGGATTTTCAGGGTTCTTAAACCTGGTTCAACGCTACCCGCAAACTCTTTTTCTGCCGGTCAGAGATAGTCTGGTCGCTTTGGGCGAATTGGCCCAAGCCCGTCTTGAGCGGGTTGCGCCAATCGTTATCGCAGTTACCGGTTCAAACGGAAAAACGACGACCAAAGAGATGTTGGCCCATCTTTTGAGCCCCCATTTTCGCCTCCATAAAACGGCCGGAAACTTCAATAACCGGATCGGTCTGCCCTTGACAATCTTCGCGATGCCTGACGACTGTCAGGTAGTAGTTTTGGAGATGGGTATGAATGAGACGGGTGAAATTGCGACTCTGGCGGCTATCGCCCGGCCCGATTATGCTGTGTTGACCAATGTCGCGGCGGCCCATCTTCAGGGTTTGGGTTCACTCGAAGCGGTGGCCCAGGCCAAATGTGAAGTAATAAAAGAGATTAAACCGGGCGGCACCGTGATCTATAATGCTGATGATCCCTATCTCGCAAAACTGGTACCGGGTGACGTAAGTGAACGTTTGCCGGAGGAGATTGCTCTGCTGCCGGTTACTTGCCACGGAGCCTTAGGGGTGGTGCCAGCCTTAGTTAAGGCTTCTGAAATCTGGTTGACGCCGGAGGGTTTAAGTTTTGTTTTTGCCCAGGGTAATGAAAAAGCGACGATCAAATTACCCTGCTGGGGCCGTCATAATGTGATGAATGCAGCTCTGGCGGCGGCGGCCGGGACTTGTCTGCCGGGGATGACCCCGACCTTGGTTGCCGGAAACTTAAAAGATTTTAAAAATCTGGCTGGTCGACTTGAAAAATATAAACTCGGAAAAGGAGCCGGAATTTTGGTGCATGATGCTTACAATGCCAACCCCGATTCGATGGAAGCGGCCTTGACGGCCGTTGCCGAACGGCGGGAAAAGCGTTTTCTGGCACTGGTCTTGGGCGATATGAATGAGTTAGGATCAGAAAGTCCGGCTCTGCATCAGCGGATCGGGCGTCGGGTGGCTGAACTGCGACCTGATCTTCTGGTTTTGCTGGGCTCCGCCGTAGAGGATTTGGCTGCCGCCGCTAAGGCTGCCGGTTTACCGGAACAGCGGATTTTTATTTTCCCGAATGGGGCTCAAGCCGAGGCCCTTAAACTGTTGCAACAACGTCTGCCAGCTACACCTCTGGTATTGGTCAAGGGGTCTCGGGGCTTGGCTCTGGAAAAGATTGTTGAACCTCTTTTAAATTATTTTGAGGCGGCTTGATGCTTTACCATATTCTTTACCCTCTGCATAATTTTTGGTCCGGATTTAATGTTTTTCGCTATATCTCCTTCCGAACCATCTATGCTGCTCTGACCGCCCTCTTTATCGCTTTCTATCTCGGGCCTAAGGTGATTGCCTGGCTTAAGGATTTGCAGGTCGGGCAGGTGATCCGTGAGGATGGCCCGCAAAGCCATCAGGTCAAGTCGGGAACTCCGACCATGGGCGGCGTCCTGATTATTTTTTCAGTGACGGTGGCGACACTGCTCTGGGCCGATCTGACGGAAATTTATGTCTGGTTGGTTTTGGGTGTGGTCTTAAGCTTTGGCGCAATCGGTTTTGTTGATGATTACCGAAAACTGGTCAAAGGTAACTCGACTGGTCTCTCGGCCCGTCAGAAACTTGCGTCTCAATTTATTGTTGCCTCAATCTTTGCCTTTATAGTTTATCTCCTGCCGGGATATTCCACGACTCTTACCATACCGTTTTTTAAACATGTACTACCTGATTTCGGACTTTTCTATATCCCGTTTATGGCGATTGTTGTCGTCGGCACTTCAAACGCAGTCAACCTGACTGATGGTCTTGACGGTTTGGCGACCGGCCCTTCACTGGTTGCCTTTGCCGTATACATGCTTTTTAGTTATGTCGCCGGACATCGTCTGTTGGCCGAATACCTGCAGATTCAATATATCGTCGGGGTTGGTGAAACCGCAATTTTTTGTGGTGCGATGATTGGGGCGGCCTTAGGTTTTCTCTGGTTTAACAGCTATCCGGCGGAGATTTTTATGGGCGATGTTGGTTCTCTGGCTTTGGGGGCCGGACTTGGCGCCGTGGCCGCAGTCACCAAACAGGAGATTTTGCTCTTTCTCGTCGGTGGTATTTTTGTTTTAGAAACTCTGTCGGTTATTATTCAGGTGGCCTCTTTTAAGCTAACCGGTAAGCGGGTTTTTCGTATGGCCCCCTTGCATCATCATTTTGAACTGAAAGGTTGGGCCGAACCCAAAGTAATTGTCAGGTTTTGGATTATCGCCCTAATTCTAGCTCTTTTTGCTCTAAGTACATT
>JAGGWR010000262.1 GCA_021163445.1 Candidatus Tharpella aukensis | reverse complement strand
GAAAAAACATCCCCTTGGGCCAATGTGTTGCAGAACTTCAACGTCAAACTGTAAAAGCCTGACCCCGTCACCTTGACCCCGTCACCGTCATGCGTCTTAATCTAGATCGACTCATCAATCTCGATAATGTGTTTTGGCACTCAAAATCAAAACTACAACCTGATCATCATCTATGGAGTGTTACTGCCGGCGTGAAAATGTATGCAAATTGCCGGTTTGAAAATGCAGGTAAAATTGGGTCTAATATTCCACTTGCCGGCTAATATCAGCAAGCGGGATATTAGCTGTTTTCAGTTTTCAATCCGGTCTTTCATACGATAGCTGTCACCTTCAATAAGGATGGTTTCAGAGTGATGGAGAAGGCGGTCGAGCAGAGCTGAGGTCAGAGTAGAATCATTGTTGAAAATCTCCGGCCAGTGTTTGAATGCCCGGTTTGAGGTAATAATCATTGAGCCTCTTTCGTAGCGATGGCTGATCACCTGAAAGAGGAGATCAGCCCCGGTTTTGTCTATGGGCAGATAACCAAGTTCATCCAGTATTAAAAGTTCTGGTCGGAGGTATTTTTTGAGCTCATTTTTGAGATTACCGACCTTTTGGGCTGCCGACATTGCATTTATGACATCTATGGCCGTGGTGAAAAGTACTGAATGCCCTTTGAGGCAGGCTTGATAGCCGATGGCTGTCGCCATGTGGGTTTTGCCCAGACCGACACCGGCAAGGAAAATGATATTCTCTTTGTTGGCAATAAATTTCAGGTGAAAAACATGTTGGATGGCGGGCCGGTTAATTTTTTTTGGCCAGCTCCAGCGAAATTGTTCAAGGGTTTTGATAACAGGAAATCGGGCCTGGCTGATGCGGCGTTGAATTGAGCGATCCCGGCGAAATTCAGCTTCACCGGCAATCAGATGGGTCAGGCAGTCAATATGTGACCACTTTTTCCGACTTGCCTGCAGGGTTGTCTCTTCGAGATGTTCGAGGATGTATTGAAGTTTCAGATATTCAAGATTTTGTTTAAGGTCGTCATTGCTCTTTGACATATTTTTTCCTTTATATGGTGTAAATTTCAAGGTTCGGTTCATCGACTTCAATCTCCAGAAGATCCTCTTTGCGGCTTAAATGCAGCGCGGCCGGTTCGGTTTTATCCCGGGTACGCTGCTCAAGCAGATTGGCAATGTACTCGCTGGAGAAAGCGGCAAATACCAAAGCATCGTTGATGGCACGGCTTACTGCCTCGGGGCCGTAAATCTCACTTAAGGCCACAATCTTACGGATGTGAGTTAAGGGATTCATACGACGATCTTCCAGCTTTTGGTAAAAGCTTTGTGCTTTCGGAGAGATTGTTAAAAAACGTCTGAGAATTTGTTGGTTATGTGCCTTTCGTCGTTGTGCAAGCAGGGCTTTAGGGTGATCTGGATTTTCAAAATCCTGATGTCGGTCATAACTGCGACGATGCCTGGCGATAAGTTTCTCCTGATCATAGATACAGATTCTATCTGGATAGATTTTACCTGTCAGCTTGCAGTTAGCGTATTCAGCTGGCACCGAATAACGGTTGCTGTCTAAAGAGATACGAAATTGACTGGAAGCTCGCAGTGGCATAATCGCAGCACAGTCATACTCTTGTACCGGCAGTAAATTGAGTCGTTCTTCGACAAACATCTCCACCGGTTTTTTCCTGGTTTCACCGTGAATTCGCTGGTTGGCAATATTGTCCAGCCACTCTCTTCCGGCCCGCTGCAGGGCTTCAAGGGAAGGCATCGTCAGGCCATTAAGAAAGTTCTTCTTAACGTAGCCGACACCACTTTCGACTCGGCCTTTTTCATTGCCTTTTGCGACCCCGCAGGGAACAATCGCAAAGCCGTGGTGATTGGCAAAATCAAGATAACGCTGATTAAAAACCGGAGCCTGTCCGATTGTCCGTTTGATGACTGCCGACTTAAGATTGTCGACCATAATTTTTTTCGGCACACCCCCAAAGAATCGCAAAGCATTCTGGTGGCAGCCAAGCCAGTGCTCCATAGTTTGTGACACCGTAAATTCAAGATACATCATCCGGCTGTAACACATAACCATAACAAAAAAACTCAAACGCCGTCGGGTCTCACCCGTAGTAATCACTCCGAATGAGCCCCAGTCGACCTGGGCACACTCTCCGGGAGCAAAGGCAAGTTTCAGATAGGCAGCTGATCTTTTAGGCCGCATCTTACTGACATAATCTCTGACAATCGTATAACCGCCGGAAAAGCCCTCTTCCTGGATCCGCTGGAAAATTTGTTTGGCGGAATATGGATGAGTCTCTATCATCTTGATAATTGTTGATTTGAAAGGATCAAGTTTACTTGCCCGATCAGATTTTTTTCTCGGTCGAAACTGCTTCTCATCAAGCCATTTGCCGACCGTCCTTAAATCGAGAGAGAGCTCTTCGGAAATCTGAGCCCGGTTCAAGCCGTCACGATCGCGAAGGTGCCTGATCTGACAAAATGTTTCATAGCTGATCATAATTACCTCCGGCCAATTGTCTGAGTATTTCTCCAACCGCCTTAGGGCCGTCTGAATTTGACCTGGCCACCTTTGGCGGCTCCAGCGAAAGCACCTGACATAGTGGTTTTTGATAAGCGACAAGTTGTGCTCGAATGAGCTCTGAGCGAGCTTGTGCTAGAGAAGATAAATCCATTGATAGATAACTGCCTAAAGACCTGTCTGAATAGAAACTTAAGCCTTGCTGGTCGCCAACAGCAACCAGAAACAGGTACAGAGCCAGAGCCCTGTGACTTACTTTCTCGATATAGTGGTTACGGATCAGACGATGGTCGATCCAGCTGAAT
>JAGGWR010000081.1 GCA_021163445.1 Candidatus Tharpella aukensis | reverse complement strand
TTTTTTATGAGTCAGGTTCTGTCACAGGATGAAATTGATGCTCTGTTGCAAGGGGTTGGTGGCGGTGAAGTTGAAACCGAGACCGATGAGCCGCCTGATGATGATGAGTTTCAAGCGTATGATCTGACCAGTCAAGAGCGGATTATTCGGGGTCGAATGCCGACTCTGGAGATTATTAATCAGCGTTTTGCCCGGGTCTTTAGAACTTCGCTCTCGACCTTGTTGCACAAGGTTATTGATGTTACTCCTCTGGTTTCCGATATGATGAAATTCGGAGAGTTTCTGAAAACAATTCCGGTGCCGGCCAGTATCCATCTATTTAAGATGGAGCCCTTGCGGGGGATGGCCCTGGTTATTGTTGAGAGCAAGCTGGTTTTTTCTCTGATCGATATGTTTTTCGGCGGCGGCGGCCGAGATACGGTCAAGGTTGAGGGACGTGATTTTACGGCTATTGAGGAGCGGGTTGTGCGCAAGGTGGTGGAAGCCGCCCTGGTCTGTATGGAGGAATCCTGGAGCCCGATAGAAGATATCCGTTTTTCCTTTATTCGTTCTGAGATCAATCCTCAGTTTGTGACCATTGTCCCGCCAAGTGACGTGGTCATCCTCTCCACCTTTACGCTGGAGATGGAGGAGTTCTCCGGGGCGATTACGGTTTGTATTCCTTATTCATTGGTTGAGCCGTTGCGCAATAAACTCTATACCGGTTTTCAGAGTGAACGTTTAGAGGTTGATGTTACTTGGTTACGGCGTTTGGTCAGCCGAATGCTGGCGGTTGAAGTTGGTTTCTCGGCAACCTTGGGAAATGCGGAAATAACCGCCCGTCAACTTCTTGAAATGAAAGTTGGGGACATTATTCCTTTACGCCAGGATGCTTCTGAAATGATGCAGGTCTATATTGAAAAATGTCTTAAATATCGAGCCGTGGCCGGGACATCCAAGGGTTCCAAGGCGATAATGTTAAAGCAGAAAGTGAGAGGCTGAGAGGTGCCCTGATGGACGATCTTTTTGATCAGGTAAAAAAAGAGTTGGAAGAGAACGGCGGAGCTGAGGATGCTGTGGCAGCGGAGAAACCCGCCCCGGAGCAGAGCGCTCAGGAGTTGATTGATGATATCTCCTGGGATGATGTTGCTGGTGAACTTGAAGAACAGCGGGATATGATTAAAGATGAGGCGGCCGGTAAAACTGCCGCTTCCGGCGGCGGTGGAGCTGTTGCGGCAGGGGAGAGTGATGATGGTCTGCTGTCGTCTCTGAGTAATGAGCAGCGTCAACAGCTGCCGCCGAATATCGGTTTTATTCTCGATATTCCGCTACAACTTTCGGTTGAGATCGGGCGGGCTCGGATGATTATCAATGACCTTCTCCAGCTTGGCCAGGGATCCGTAGTCGAACTTGAAAAGCTGGCCGGAGAACCTTTCGATGTTCTCGTCAATAATAAATTGATTGCCCGCGGGGAAGTGGTTGTCGTCAATGAAAAATTTGGTATTCGTTTGACCGATATCATCAGTCCGACCGAGCGTATTGAACAGCTAAAGTAGGGGGCGGCCGTTTTCGTGTTTGTTTGTCTACCCGTGTTGCCAGAGGGTTGTAAAATGAAATTTATTCATAAAAAATATTGTAACTGGATCAGCTTTTTTCTCCTGTTGTCGGGGGTGTTGTTGATTGGAGGTCTCTCCAGCCGTTCGCTTGAGGCAGCGGAGCTTGGTTATGAGGCGACCGGCAAGAAAATGCTTTTTACAATTCCTTACGAAACAGTGCCGGAAATTAATGCTCTTTTTTCTGATCGGGGAGAACGTGTAGTCTTGATTTTGCCCTCTTCGGGTCTGAAAATCAAGATTCAGGAGCATCTTCTTGATGATGATTGGGTGACAGCATTCGGGATAGAGAAGGAGGGGCAGGAGTTACATTGGTACTTAAAAAAACGTGATCCGGCACTCAGGGTAAAATCTTTTCTGGCCTTGGAGCGCAAAGATTCAGCTTTACAGGTTGTGCTTTTGAAAGAGTACCGCCCCTGGAGTGCTCCAGTTCGTACGGACAAGCCGATTGCTCAGCCTGCGGAGAACTTGGTTGAAACTAAAGCCAGTGGTAAAATGGCTCGGATCAAGCAGTTGCTGGATAAGTCTGCCGGGGGTGATGATGAAGTTGCAAGCGAGGTTGATGATACTGCAAAATCCGCTCCGTCATTTTTGATGTCAGGATTGCGGAGTTTGATTGCCCTGGTTTTTCTGGTGTTGATTATTGTGGCGCTATCACTACTGTTGAAACGTTATCGCAGAGGTCGTGGCGGCATTGGCGGTTCTCGTTTGATTAAAGTTTTAGGGATAGAGACAGTTTCCGGAAAACATCAGGTAATGTTGCTGGAACTGCTCGATGAAGTCATGGTCGTCGGTATATCCGGCGAACAGATGACGGTTTTAACGACGATCAAAGAGCCGGATAAGGTCGAGGAGTTGCGCCTGCTGCAGGATGGTTCCCAAAGTGGTCGGCGGTTTGGCGGTTATTTGCAAGGTTTTCTGGATAAAAGTACTGAGCCGGAGGGGGTAGTGTCGGATGCGAAGACCCAGGATGCGGAGATAATTGCTGCTTACCCGAGTTCAGTAGCGGTTACGTCGGAAAATTTGTCGGATAAACAGTCGGAACAATTAGAAGAGCTGCCGGAAAATTACCAGGAAGTGGTCAGTCAAATTAAGGATCGCCTCAAAAATGGCGATGGGAGTCGGTTGGGATGAGACCTGTTTTTAGCCTGACAAGCGGGTTGACGGTTCTGTTTGTGCTGCTGTTGGCGACTTTCGCCGGTGCGGCTCAGGAGGTCACGATTCCGACCTTGCAGATCGGGGTTGGCGCAACTAACGATCCCGCCCAGGTTTCGATTGCAATTCAGGTGTTGCTCCTGCTGACGGTTCTGGCGCTGGCACCCTCAATTTTGATCTTAATGACCTCCTTTACCCGGTTGGTCATTGTCTTTCATTTTCTTCGACAAGCCGTCGGCACGCAAACGATGCCCCCGAACCAAGTGTTGGTTGGTTTAAGTCTCTTCCTCACTTTTTTTATCATGTATCCGGTTTTTGACCGAATTAACCAAGATGCTTTTCAACCCTATGTTGCGCAAAAGATCGGCCAGGAAGAGGCTTTTACCAAGGCTCTTGCTCCCTTGCGCCAGTTCATGTTTAAACAGACCCATGAGGATGATTTGGCGATGTTTATCTCGATGGCCAAGGTTGAGAGGCCGCAAACATTTGCCGATATTCCGACTCATGTTTTGATTCCGTCGTTTATTATCAGTGAGTTAAAAACTGCTTTCCAGATTGGCTTTCTTATCTACATCCCTTTTTTGATGCTCGATATGGTGGTCGCCAGCGTACTTTTGTCAATGGGGATGATGATGTTGCCGCCGGTAATGATCTCCCTGCCGTTCAAGTTAATTCTCTTTGTTATGGCTGATGGCTGGCGCTTGATGGTCGGTTCATTAATGCAGAGTTTTTAGTGCCTTACAGGTTGTTTTTTTGTTTTAAAAACAAGAAAACGTTCTGATAAGAGCATTTACTTGCGGGTTCCCCCGCGTTGAGGAATAAAAAATGACCCCGGAATTTGTTGTGGCTCTGGCCAAAAGTGCGATGGAGACAACTTTGCTGATCTGTGCTCCGATGCTGGGCACCGGTTTGGCGGTTGGTCTTTTGGTCAGTATTTTTCAGACAATAACTTCGATTCAGGAGATGACCCTGACCTTCGTACCGAAGATTGTCTTTGTCTTTATTGCAGTTATCTATTTTTTCCCCTGGATGCTTCAATACATGGTCGATTTTACGACCCGAATTATGCT
>JAGGWR010000288.1 GCA_021163445.1 Candidatus Tharpella aukensis | reverse complement strand
GAGAAAGCCCGAGTTATCTTTGTCCAGCCTCAATTTGACCAGAAAAGTGCCCGAAAAATTGCTGATTCACTTAACTGTGCCGTCATCCCGCTCGACCCATTGGCTCAAAACTACTGTGCCAATCTCAACCATATCGGGGAAACCGTCAAGAATAACTTGAAGGCAAAGAGATGAACCGGAAACCGCCAATAATAAAAATTACCAATCTCGACTTCTCATACCATGAGCATCCGGTTCTCGAAACGGTCAATTTGGAGATTCAGGAGGGGGAGTTAGGCAGCATTATCGGCCCCAATGGCGGCGGCAAAACCACTTTATTGAAATTGATTCTTGGCCTTCTCCAACCCGATCGGGGCCGGATTGAAATTTTCGGAGAGAGCCCGGAAAAAGGCCGGCAAAAAATCGGCTATATGCCGCAGCACGCCCATCTCGACCATCTTTTCCCGGTCTCGGTACTCAACGTTGTACTTATGGGGCAACTCGGTAAACAAAGTGGAGGTTTGTTTGGAGGCTATCCGCGTCACGCTCTCGAAACCGCTCGAGCCGCTCTTAACGAAGTCGGTCTCAGTGATTGTGAAAAAGACTCTTTCCACCAACTTTCCGGTGGCCAGCGTCAGCGCGTCCTCATCGCCCGGGCACTTTGTACTGAACCACAACTACTTTTGCTCGATGAACCCACTGCCAATATCGATCCGCGCAGCGAAGAAAACCTTTATGAGACCCTGGTACGCCTAAACCGGCGTATGACAATTTTGCTGGTATCACACGACTTAGGCTTTGTTTCCCAAGTGGTTAAAAGCGTCATCTGCGTCAACCGCCAGGTAATCATTCACCCAACCAGCAACATTAACGGCACCCTGATCAAAGAGATCTACGGCGGCGATTTCAACCTGGTGCGCCACGACCATCGTTGTGATAAAGACGGCCATCATTTGCACAAACCTGCGGTTTAGGAACCTAAGGCACAAAGCTCTAATTGAATAAGGAAACAACATGATTTCAAAAAATACTTTGTGCCTCTGTGCCTTCAGCCTTTGTGCCTTAAACTAAATATTATGGATTTTTTTCACGCTTTAGCTGACCCCGACAACACCTTTTTAAGACTGGCCCTGGCTGTGGGCCTCTTATCAAGTATCGCTTTCGGGATTATCGGCACCTATGTGGTCACGCGCCGGATCAGCTATCTTGCCGGCGCGGTTTCGCATTGCGTACTCGGGGGGATTGGCGGGGCTTTATGGCTTAAAGCAATTTTCAATATAGAATGGCTTGATCCGGTCTACGGAGCTCTACTGGCGGCCCTTATCGCCGCCTTTATTGTCGGTCGTTTCGGACACAATACCGGCCAGCGGGAAGAGACCATGATCGGCGCAACCTGGGCTATCGGCATGGCCTTAGGGATTATTTTTATCGATCTGACACCCGGTTATTTCGATATTACAAGCTATCTTTTCGGCGATATTCTCCTGGTTTCGAGTCAGGATCTTAAACTCATCATTGCCCTTGACCTGATTATCATTCTTTTTGTTACAAGCTGTTATCATCAGCTTTTGGCGGTCTGTTTTGATGAAGAATTTGCCCGACTCAGAGGTCTGAATGTTGAACTTTTCTATCAACTTCTCCTGGCTCTGACGGCGGTCACAGTTGTTCTCTTAATCCGAGTCGTCGGTATTGTTATGGTGGTTGCCATGCTCACCCTGCCCGCCGCCGCCGCATCACTCTATGCCAACCGTCTCTCGGGCATGATGCTGCTGGCAATTTTCTTGTCCGCCATCTCGATTGTCAGCGGCTTAGGCTTAAGTTACAATGCCAACCTCTCCAGCGGCCCGGTGATTATCCTTTTCGCCGGAGCCTTCTATCTTCTGATGGCAGGCTGGAAAAAAATCAAACAGTAAAACGGTCATGAATAATTTTGCAAAACAGCTCAACCTGGCTTTACGACAAATGTACGATAAAATCTGTTCATGTGAAGATGGCCTGCTGAGCCCGGTAGCTATCGATCGCGGGATTCACTTGCTGAAAAATCTGAGCTACCCGCAAACCTTAATCAAAGATTTGCCACCCGGCAGCGGCGACGTTGCCTTTCCCTGCGCCAACCCACTACCCCGAATTATCTCACTTGCCCCAAAAACCATCCTCGACTTAGGCTGTGGCACAGCCTTAGATGCTCTTTTTTGCGTCTCATCACTACCTGAGTTACAACGACTTAAGGGCCTCGATGCAAGTTCTAAACTGCTTGCCAAAGGAGAAGAGCTGCTACGTCATTTCCCGGCAGAAGCTGAGAAGATAACGTTGCTCCAAGTCGACCTCAACCACCTCTCCGGCTACCGGATCGAAGCTTCAGAGCTTATCCTGATGAACGGATCTTTTAACTTAATCTACGACAAGGTGAAATTTTTTACGGAATTGGCTCCTTTACTGGCAACCGGAGGAACTTTGTTGATCTACGACTTCATTTTAACCGAAGCCCTGCCGCCGGGGTTTTCCAACGAAGTCGATAACTGGCTTTGGAATATAGGCGGGGCTTTAAATTCAGCGGAGTTTAAAAAAATTGTCACTGATGCAGGCCTTGCATTAGTCGAAATCAACGAAATCGAACGCATCGACCCGGTCGCCCGCTGCGAAATAATTATCTCTCACGAAAAAAGGGGAAATTAACCCATCAGTTCGGCAACCAGTTTGGGTAATTCATGCAAAGAGGTAAGAGTTTTTCCTCTGGGTGGAAGTGGTTGAGATAAAGATGTCGGCGACGCTGGCCCATAAAGGATGGTTGCCATGCCTAAACTTGCGGCCGGTTCGAGATTGACGGCCATGTCATCGATCATTATCCCATTTTCGGCTTTTCTGTTTATATTATCAAGCAGTTCCTGATAGATAACAAGTTCGGGTTTGGGGCGAAAATCAAAATAGTTGATATCGTAAACGGCGGCAAAAAGCTCATCAAGGCCAAGATAGTTGAGAACTCTTTGACAATGCTCATTTGAGGCGTTGGAAAAGATATATTTTTCACCCGGCAGTGCGGCAATCATGGCGACCAGTTTTTCATCCGGTTCAAGATAGTCAGCCAAGGGCACATCATGGACAAAATCGAGATAATGATGAGGGTCGACGTCATGGTGCACCATCAAACCGTTGAGAGTCGTACCATGCGCCTGCCAATAAGCCCGCCGCCGCTGATCAACCTCAGCTGATGGGATTTTGACCACCTCTTCGAGATAACGGTTAATCAAGCGATCAACATGGTCAAAAAGACCACAATCTCGGGGATAAAGGGTGTTATCAAGATCAAAGAGGATAAATTCAGGTTCCAAGATCACTCACCCTCCCCCATCACCATATTCATCTTCATCTTCTGATTCTGAAAAAAAATCGTCAGACTCATTAACCTGCCCCGCCCTCATCTTATATTTCCCCTCCAGACGCCGGGCTTCAGCTTTAGGGCTGATATTTGTTCCTTCGACCAGATCCAGAGATAATTTGGCAATCAGTTCTTTGAGATAGTCTAGATGGGGACAAGGCGGCCCATGATAGTTATCATTGGTAATACAGGAAGCCAGATGGACAACGATCTGATCTTTCGGGATATTTTCCCGTTTTTTGCTCATGCGAATAAGATTCGCTAGTTTACGATGGGTCGCCCGGCCGCAACAACCACCACAAGTCATATAGAGAATACGTAAGTTTTCCTCTCCGGCATAAACGGAGAAGGCCCCGGAACGTTCATTAAAAGCTTTTTCACAAAAATAGCCGGAGCAACGTTGCTTGACAAGATGGCATTGAATAACGGCGATATAGGTTTTCCGGTTGTTCATATTTTTTTCCTTACAATTAGTTACAATCAAACAATTTTGATGAACTCGTAAAAAGTAACAGGATGGCTAAGTAAAAATTTCGATAGACAAGATGATGTTATTTTCCAGGCGCGAGACTATACATGTAGTATGTCGAGTGCCTGGAAAATCACATCATCGCAGGATATCGGAACTTTTTACAACGCCATCAATTTTGCGTCGGTTAAGCAACCCTACCTGTTCTCTTATCCGATTTTCAATCACATCTTCGACACAGCTCATAAAACCCAAGACACATGGAACTTTGAGACTGTAGAAAACCTGTTTGCCGCGCTTTTCGTCATCTACAACCCCGGCTTCTTTGAGCACCGAAAGATGTTTAGAGACCGTGGAAAAATCAGCGCCAAGAGGCTCGACCAAATTATTAACACAACATTCTCCCTGGCCCAGCTTCTCGGCTATCCAGAGTCTGGTGGGATGAGCTAAGGCTTTAAAAATCTTGGCTTTAGCTTCGTAAAGATTCTTTTCTTCTTTTTTCATTAGCTGACAAACTCCTAAAGCATAATACCGAAAATATTGATCAGTGTATAGTAAATTCCGACCAGAATAAAGATCAGCCCGGTAATTCTCCGGGCCCATGTTTCAAAATGGGTGATGAGGTTGAAGGCGGTGCCGACCCGATTGGCGCCTAAGGCTATCAATAAGGCGAAGAGAAAAACCGGTAGTCCCGTAGCGACACCATAAACTGCGGGCAAAACAATAGAAGAGTGTTGCTGCACGGCCAGAGGCAACAAGCTGCCAAAGAAAAGAGCCGCCGAAGTCGGACAGAAAAAGAGGGCAAAAAGAAGTCCCAGAAAAGCTCCACCCCAGACCCCCATACGGTCGACTCGGCTCTGCAATTTCTCACTGACTCCCCCACCACTAAAACTGAAACTGACTACATTAAGCAGTACCAGGCCGACCAAAATTAAGATCGGTCCAAGAAATTTGTTCATATATTTCTGCAGGATATGAGAAAGCACGGGAGCCGAAAGCAAGCTGCTGACCAAAACTATGCCAATAGCCATATAGGCCGCAGTTCGGCCAAGGGTGTAAAGCAAACCAGCCTGAAAAATCTTGCCCGGTTCACCAACCCGGCGTCCGACATAGGATATAGCCGCAATATTAGTGGCCAGCGGACAAGGGCTGATTGAGGTTAGAATCCCGAGCCAGAAAGCGGTCAGAATAGCGGCGAAATATTCATTCATCACTCATCATCCGCCATAAATAGCTGGATTTCATCATTGATGTATGATTGGAAAGCCTCTTTTTTGCGCACCAGCAGCCAGATACGATCAAGATTTTTCCATTTTTCAAGTTGGCCTCCTCTACTTCGAACCAAGACAACCGCACGGTTAGTCAGCTTAAAATCTTTAATAAAATGCTCGTTCTTAGACTTGTCAGTATTGATAACCCGAATTTCGAGCAGACCATCTTTAAGCTCCCCGGCAAATCCGGCATTGATGGCCTCTTTTGTGTAGGTTTCTATTTTGTTGCAGGTTCGACATCGCATATTGCCGTGGAAATAATAGACAACTATTTTTTCTTGGGTGACTGCGGCCTGAGAGTGAGAGTGAAATGAATCAAAAAATAGTGATGTCGAAAAAGTCATCAGAAAGAGCAACAGAACTAAAATTGATTTTCTAAACATTGCTATACCTCATTGAAAGTTACGGAATAGTTTATTACTGTAAAAGTTTTTTCATTTCATCAGCAGATGGTACTTTGCCAACTACTTTAACCTCTCCATCAATCGCCAGAGCCGGGGTCAGCATCACCCCGAAAGCCATAATTTGATTGATATCGGAAATTTTTTCCAGCTCAAAATCAAGGCCAAGTTCAACCGCAACCGCTTCGGCACTTTCCGCCAACTTTGTACATTTTTGACAACCAGTTCCCAGTACTTGAATCTTCATACTTTACTCCTTAAATTAATAATCCGAACAACACACCACTGATAGTGGCCATAACGATAACCAAGAGAACAAAAACCACGGTTTTCACGGTTCCCAAAACGCTGCGAATAACCAACATATTGGGCAAACTCAAAGCTGGCCCAGCCAAGAGTAAGGCTAAAGCCGGACCCTTCCCCATACCGTTACCGATCAGTCCTTGGAGAATTGGAACTTCGGTCAATGTCGCAAAATACATGAAAGCACCGGCAAATGAAGCAAAAAAATTAGCCCGCAAAGAGTTGCCGCCAACCGCATCGGCAACCCAGCCGGAAGGTATCAAACCCTCATGCCCGACCCGGCCCAGCAGGAGACCGGCTACCAGAACCCCAACCAACAGGAGGGGGAGAATCTGTTTGGCAAATCCCCACGAAGAGTCAAACCACTCTTCATTCTCACCGGTTTCAGTGTTGCTGACAACCGACAATCCCAATAAACCGGCAGTAAAAGCGAGCAAGGGAATTTCAGGAAAGAAAAAGGCGAGGCCTGCAACCGGCAACGCCGCCAAGCCCACTTTCCACCAAGGCATTTTAAACCAGGCAATCAATATGAGAGCGAGAAGGGCTGCACAAATTGCAGTAATCTGCCATTTAAGATTGAAAATCAGAGCCCAGGTTCCGCTATCATTTTCCGGTCGGCCCCAATTGGCAAATATCAGAATCCCAACCATGGCCGCAAAATAGAGTCCATTTTGCCAAAGCGGGCGCTTAACTTCATCCGGCATGAGAGGCGCATTAATAATTCTCTCTTTCTCTTCACGACGGAAAATCAGATGCATTAAAAGACCGATTACAACACTAAAAACCACAGCTCCCAAGGCGCGGGCCAGGCCCAGTTCCGGCCCTAATATTCGAGCCGTCAAAACAATCGACAAGACATTGATGGCGGGCCCCGAATAGAGAAACGCGGTAGCCGGGCCAAGCCCGGCCCCCATACGATAGATCCCGGCAAAAAGCGGCAGCACTGTACAGGAACAGACCGCAAGAATGGTTCCGGAAACCGAAGCCACTCCGTAAGCGACAATCTTATTGGCTCCAGCGCCAAGATACTTCATAACCGAAGCCTGACTGACAAAGACGGAGATCGCCCCGGCAATAAAAAATGCCGGTATCAGGCATAATAACACATGCTCCCGGGCATACCATTTGACCAGATGAAAAGCTTCCAGGATGGAATTGTCAAAACGCGCCTCACCTACCGGCAGATAAAAACAGGCCAAAAAGACTGCCGCAATTACGGCGAAACTCCGCCATTCAATTTTTATTTTCATAACTTTAACCAATCATTTAAACTCTGCTTAACTGTTCTGATAATCATCTTTTACATTTGGTAATATAACCAAATAACCAAATAAAATCAACCAAAGAAGCCCGGCCATTATCAATGACCGGGCTTCTTTGGTTATGAGAATAGAATCTACTGATTTCTATTTAGCTGGCCTGCCAGAGACCGTGCTTATTGCAGTATGAACGGGCCTTAACTGAGGCGCCACTGGTGGGGAAGAAAGCTTCTGGAGCATCTCCGGGAGAGAGAAATTTGCGACAGAGTTCGCCATCGGCAAGAATCTCGATAAATTCGATGTAGTGTTTATCTTCCATCGGATGAGCCGCACTGCCGACTTTAACCTTTACCCCGCCTTCAACTTTTTCAACTACCGGGACATGTTTCTCTTTGGAAGCGTCAACCGCACCGGCTTCAAGCTGAACCATCGGTTCATTACAACAGGTAAGATCATCAGCGCCAAGATCAAGAACTTCAACCATTGCGCCACAGAGTTCACATTTGTAGATCAAATTTTGTCCATCAGCCATGATTTCCTCCACTATTCAGTTTCCTGAATTTTTCCCAAGTTAAATTGATTTATGAGTGAAAAGATAACAAACAAAACTAACTTTGTCAAGATAAAATGCAACTATTCAGCTAACCTGTAAATTCAGGGTACACAATCCCGCTTTCCTTCGGAGAATCAGGTTATGTCCCCATAATTTACTGAATTTTACCAATATACAGGGCTTTTTTTACTCACACTGAATAGTTACGATAAAATCAGACTCGCGGATAACCCTTATTCGAAATAATCTTTTCCGCGAGCCGGTCACGAACGGAAATCGTATCAAATGGCGTCAGCTGGCAGAATTTTTCAAATACGATAAGCTTTTTCTCTAACTGTCCGGGAGTAACCACAACGCCGATAACTTCACGGCCCCAGGTACGAAGGCGTTCCATGGCGGCCGGAAAATAGTTTAAAAGGGCCTGTGAGCGCCAGTCGTCAACGCCGATAGAACCTTTTTCGAGTCGTAACCGGGCGCTCGCAAGGGCATAATATTCACTAATCATATCAGCGAGCAGAGCCAGAAGTTCCTGGCGTTCACCAATATCCTTGAAATGTTTTTCCACGGCCAGACCGGCTGCCATTAAGACCGCTTTGCGCGCGCCTTCAAGTTTCTTCCGGTACCAGGCGGGCTCCCCGACTTTACTTTCAGCCGGTTCATCTTTGCTGGAAGTATCAGCTACCTCATTTTTGAGATTTTCCAGAACTCGCATCAGAGGCAGATCACCCGACAAAGCCCGGCGCAGAAGCATGCCCGGAATCAGAAGGCGATTGATCTCATTAGTACCTTCAAAAATCCGGTTAATCCGAGCGTCGCGATAGAGACGTTCGGCCGGATACTCCCGGCTGTAACCATAGCCGCCAAAAATCTGCAGATTTTCATCGACAACATAGTCAACCATCTCGGAAGCATAGACTTTAACGATTGAACACTCAATCGCATACTCCCCAATCCCTTTCATAACCTGTAGTGAGGTCTCTTCGGCCGACCCTTCGATTCCTTCCAAAATATTATCAATCAGGCCGACGGTTCGATAGACCAGACTTTCGGTAACAAAAATTCGACTCGCCATTTCGGCTATCTTTTTTCGTATGAGACCAAATTCGGAGAGAGATTTTTTGAATTGTTTTCTCTCTAAAGCATATTTGACCGCATATTCAAGGGCCAGTTTGGCCAATCCGAGAGATCCGGCTCCGAGCTTGTAACGACCGACATTGAGAACGTTAAAAGCGATCAGGTGACCTTTGCCAATCTCGCCAAGAAGATTTTCGACCGGCACCTTGGCATCCTCAAGAATCACAGCGGCCGTCGACGACCCTTTGATTCCAAGTTTAAGCTCTTCGGGAGCGATTGAGACTCCGGGCATATTTCTTTCGACAATAAAAGCCGTAAATTCTTTGCCGCCAATTTTGGCAAAAACAATAAAGGTTTTTGCCCATTTGGCACTAGTGATAAACTGTTTAGTCCCATTAAGCAGATAAAATTTTCCATCTTCGCTTAAAGTGGCTGATGTTTTGGCGGCCAAAGCATCGGAACCTGAACCCGGTTCAGTCAGGCAGTAGGCACCTATCTCACCCTCAGCTAAACCCGGCAGGTACTTCGTCTTTTGCTCTTTATTGCCATGAAAGACGATCGGCAAGGTTGCAATACAGGTATGATTCAATAGGGTTACCGAAAATGAACCGGCCATCCCCATCTTTTCGGCAATCAGGGTCGAACTTGCCTTATCAAGCCCCATGCCGCCATACTCTTTCGGAATATCAACCATCAAGAGGCCCAATTCAGCCGCCTGCAACATTAAATCCTCGCTGACGCCCTCCTTCTGAAGCTCAATTTCGTCAATTTTCGGCCAAACTTCCTGGCGGACAAAATCCTCCGTCGTTTTCGCAATCATACGCTGTTCAGATGTAAAATCCTCGGGTGTAAAAATCTCATCATCTTTACCGGCAGCAAGTAGAAATTCTCCACCTTTTCGATATTTTTTTTCGGCCATTTTCCCCTCTTAACTAAGAGCATTTTATCTCTCTTCTCACCTGCAACGGTGTCGAGAGGTTGATTTTCTTCGTAACTATTCAGTGTAAATAGAAAAGCTCCATATATTGATGCATTTCAGCAAATTCTGGGGACATAACCCGACTCCCAACAGGTTACGATAGTCAATAAAGAATTTCAGCGTTGAGCAGCGAACGACTTGGGTGAGGAGCGCGACCGTAATGCTTGCAAGAACTGAAGGCTTATTTCGCGTCCTCTCCACCCTTTGGTTCGGCGCTTATTTGCCGATTAAGCTGTTGTGGGAAGAGTGCTTTGTAATTTAATTTTACTCCGACCCCAATTAACGTGCAATTAACGTGACGAACGTTAATATCTTCCGGTGCAAAGATTCGTTGGATTTATGATGGCCTATACTTGAAGATAGCCAGAGGCGTATTTATGAATTAAACTACCAATCAGAGTCTGATATGGCATACCCTCTCTTACCGCAAGTAACTTAATTGACTCTAAATCGTTTTCGGAGATTCGAATATTAATATTCTTGTTTTTCTTTAAAGTTTCTTTAGCTGATGAAATCATAGATTGTGGCAAAGGAGAGCCTTGTAATTTCCCTGCATTGTGGGCCTCAAGGATTTCTAATTCTTCTGCATCAAGATTGTCAGGGTTTTGAAATTTAGACATTTTATTCTCCTTTTACCTTTTTGTTTTCTTTACGGCTAGGAATGATTGTTTTTAAGAAATAATTATCGCCATCCATGACATAAGGAACAAGGTGGGCATAACCACTAATTAAAACTGTAATGATTCTTTGATTTGGGTATTTTTCTTTATTCCAATGCGGAACATCTGAAACACCATACCCATCACTGATGGCCTGCACGACCATTTCAAATGTGATACCACGAACCTCATAGAGGTATTTGTTCTTTTCAGGATTCCACTTAAACATATTAAGGATATATCACATTGTATACACATTGTCAATGTTGTAAGTACCGAGTAGGTCAGGGGCCTTGCGGCCCCTTTCCCCTCTAAGAACCGTGCTTGACAGTTTCCCGTCACACGGCTCAAGCATCTTAAAGGACGCCCTTAGTGGGTGTCCCGCCTGTTTTGTCTCCCTATGTTGTCATTGCCCGTAGTTGACGGGCTGACAACGCCTTAAGCAATTTGCTATCCTTTTTATGCCGACGACGCCAGAAATAACTGGCATATTCAGGCATGTAGGGATTGGCATCTGCTTTTATCTTCACATGTCTCTTGATTCCTATAGCACAAATTCGGATTACCTGATAAACCTTTATCAGACCTTTTGCGGATCGTTCTTTGACCGCAAATTGGTGTTTTTGTCCCGATGCTGTCCAGTATTTCTTGAACAGCCATTTTTTGGACTTGTTCTGATGTCGGCGTCTCAACATGCGCCATAGTTGTTTGTAGACATAAGTGTCGATACGGCTAAAGGCTTCCGATGCCACCACATGGCGGTGGTAATTTGCCCATCCTCGAAGCGTCTGATTGAGCTTCTTGATCAGGGCTGGCATTGGTGCGCTAACGTGTGTACGGATTATTGTTCCCAACTTTTGTACGAGAGAACGAACTCCCTCGCTGGATGGCGTGATGTGCAATACTCGACCATGCTTGCGAAAGGTTTGACCGAGGAATGTAAATCCGTTTTTAATGTATGTGATCACGGTTTTTTCCGGCGATAAGGCCAGACCGCGCACAGCAAGGAAAGTTTCGACCACCGGTTTTATCTCCTTTTCCAGAAGACGTTTTGACTTGCCGGTAATGACAAAGTCATCGGCGTAACGGACGAAATTGACACGTGATCGACGGGGAACTGCACGATGGACGACTTCTTCCAGTCCGTCGAGTGTCATGTTGGCAAGGGTAGGACTTATAATTCCACCCTGCGGAGTTCCTTTGCGTGAGGGATAGGTTATGCCGTCTTCAACGTATCCCGCTTGAAGCCACTTTTGTAGAATCTTTCTATCCATAGGAATATTGGATAGCATCCAGTCTTGGGCAATGTTATCAAAACAGCCTTTGATATCTCCCTCTAGTACCCATGTTGCCGAATTGGGCTTGGACAGGTCGTTGAAAGCTGCTGCTATAGCATCAGCACATGATCGACTTTCACGAAAACCGTAGGAGTTCCTGTCGGCTGTCGTTTCGGCGACCGGTGCCAATGCCAATTTATGCAAGGCTTGCATAGCTCTGTCTGTCATTATTGGTATGGAAAGAGGACGCTTTTTTCCGTTTTTCTTCGGGATATAGATTCTTCGCAAGGGTTGTGGTTTATAGCCACGTCGACGCAGGCTGTGTATAGCCCGCCATTTGGCTCGAGCGCCTTGCCAGAGGACACCGTCAACGCCAGGGGTTTTCTTCCCTTTGTTGGAGACCACTCGTTTCACAGCCAATGCCTTGGCGTAGAACGAGCGAGTTAGCAGGTATTGCAAGGTTTTTACCTTGTTCCACCCTTTTTCTTTAACAGCCTTTGCGATACGCATTTGTAGCCTTCTAACTTGCCGTTGAGCGTATTTCCAGTCTATGGAATGCCACTTTTTGGCTTCGTCGATAGGCGCACCAGCATTAACAGCCGTCTTTTGCTTTCCCATCTTCAAAGGTTCTCCAAACTCTCTCACAATAAGATACCGGTTGGACGTCAGCACGCTCTTCGCCGCCGCAGGGGGTTGCTTCGGTTTTCACGTTAGGCCATGTCGCAGACCTTATCCATCGGCTTTCCCGATGACATTTGCTTCTTCCAACATCTTTCTCCCATCCCTCCAACAGCACGCCTTACGGTGATGCCTGCCCGGAATTGCTTCGGGCGAAGATATGGGGTTACCACGTTCCGCATTTTATCCTTACGTGAATAACTAAGGTGGGACTTGGACACCGGTGGCTTAATAGGTTCCGTACGGGTACGTTAGTGATCCGTAACCTCTCCACACGCGCAAACCCAGAAGAAGCGCGTCTTCGGCCTGTTATTTCCGGTAGGCCGGTTGCAGAGTTGACGATGCATACAGTCCTTCGAATGTTCTCACCATATTATTCGATCCTAGCCCTTAACCGAGTGGAACTCTCGGAGGGGAGTTTACCTCGCGGTTTTCTCCCAATTCGGTACATTGTCGGATGGGCTTCATACCCGCTACATCGCGCGCAGCACGCATGCCATCCTAGGATACCAGAGGGAACGCTCTGGGTGATTTGCAGGAGTGTAACTGCCTG
>JAGGWR010000227.1 GCA_021163445.1 Candidatus Tharpella aukensis | reverse complement strand
CGGGGTTACGCCGCGAACTATCCAGAAGGATCTTAATGAACGCTTAAGCCATTTGCCGATTGAACGGAGAGAAGCGGATGGCCGCTATCATTTTATCAATGCTTACCGACTGCGCGGTACCAGTGATCCTGATGCCGCGCTGGTTGCCGATTTGATCGCGGCGATGATCACGAATGTTGATGCCGAATACACAAAAATCGCCGACAAACTTCTTAAAGGCCGCAGTTTCAGCACTTCCGGTTTCCTTTTTCATCTCAATCTTGAGGATGTCTCAAGTTATAGTAATCTTTTCAGACTTTTGAATCAAGCTGTCGCCCTGCGTCAGCAGGTCGGTTTTTCGTATCGTAACAACCGGAACGAGACCAAAAAGTATACGGTTCACCCCTATCGTCTGGCCAACCTCAAAGGTTTTTGGTATCTGCTGGCCTGCGATCTGGCCAACGGCCGCCTGAAAAGTTTTTATCTCAAAAAAATTACCGCCCCGATTATCCATCCCGGCAACTATAAGGTTGATGACAGCGTCGTTGAGGAGCTGGAGAACTTCACTGACGCGATTTTTAGCCCCTGGGTCTGTGAAGAGTGTCAAAACGTTAAACTCGAAATCAGTGGCGCCGCCCGCATCTATCTCGAACGCAACCTCCCGGCGGCCCTGACCATCGAAAGCGAAGATTGCAAAAATCTACTCGTCTCAATGCTCTATTATGCCGACAATGAGGTTCTGACCCTGGTCAAACAGTGGCTGCCGGACATTATGATTATCGACAATCAATCACTAACCAACCAACTGCAGGCCGAGCTTGATCAATATCACCGGCAATGCAGCCCCAACGGAGTGTAAAAAAAATGAGCTTAGTGAATGCTCTTAAAGCGATCAAAGATACAGTAACTGACTCAAATCCCTGCCCCTGCTCGGCAAATCACTCCTCGACCTGATTACTATCAAATCAGCCCACCACGTCCTCGGCGGCCTGATGCTAAAACTCGAACAGTCGTTTTTTTGAAGTTTCTACATGTGAAAAAAATGAAGCTGCCAATGGCTCTATACTGTTTGCGGTAAAAATGATTGACAGGGTTAGTACTGACTGCTAATGATTCCGCATAATTAATTCAAGCTAAAGACAATTGGCAACAAAGGGAAGAATAACATGGCAGAAGTTAAAGACCTGGACGCATTCAAAGATAGAGGCGATGTTATCTGGAATATCGCTAATCTTTTGCGTGGACCATACCGTCCGCCGCAATACCGACGAGTAATGATTCCGCTCACGGTCTTGCGGCGCCTCGATTGCACTTTGGAAGCCACCAAAGATCAGGTCATTGCTATGTACCAAAAGTATAAAGCCGAAGGCAAGTATGACGCCGAAACTATCGAGAAGATGATCAACAGAAAATTCAACCTGACCTTTCACAATACCAGTGAATTTACTTTCCAAAAATTACTTGGCGATCCCGACAATCTTGCCGCGAACCTGACTAATTTCATAGCCGGGTTTTCGTCTCGAACAAGAAAGATTATTGAGAAATTTAGATTTGAAGAAGAGATCGAAAAGCTCGACGAAGCCAACCGACTTTTTGAAGTTATCAAGGAAGTGGCTGCCGTCGATCTCCACCCCGACCGTATACCCAATATTGCAATGGGCTATCTTTTTGAAGACCTGGTTCGGCGATTCAACGAGCAGGCCAATGAAGAGGCTGGAGATCATTTTACCCCGCGCGAAGTGATCAAACTCATGGTCAATATTCTCTTCACCTATGACGACCTCGTCTACACGGAGGGCAAACGCATCGCGATCTACGACCCCGCATGCGGTACCGGAGGTATGCTCTCAGAATCGGAAAAGCTCATTAAAGACCCGGTAAATGGCCTCAATCCCAGCGCCAACCTCGGGCTGTTTGGTCAGGAATACAATCCCGAGTCCTTTGCTATTTGTGGATCGGATCTTATGATCAAGGGTGAGGACGTAAAGAACATCGTTTTCGGCAACACTCTGGGTACAGGAAAGTCAAAAGAGGGCTTTGTCGATGGTGACGGCCACACCGATGAACAGTTTCACTACATGTTGGCCAATCCTCCTTTTGGCGTGGAGTGGAAGCCTGAAAAAAGCCACGTTACCAAAGAGCACGACGATTTCGGCTTTAATGGCCGTTTTGGGCCTGGCCTGCCCCGTATCAACGATGGGGCACTGCTCTTTCTCCTCCACATGATTTCAAAAATGCGCCCCGCTCCGGAAGACGATGGGGAAGGTTCGCGTATTGCCATTGTTTTCAATGGCTCGCCGCTTTTTACCGGTGATGCAGGCGGCGGAGAAAGCAATATTCGCCGCTGGATCATCGAAAATGACATGCTTGAGGCAATTATCGGTTTACCCGACCAACTTTTCTACAATACCGGCATTTATACTTACGTCTGGATTGTTACGAATCGCAAACAGCCCGAGCGCCGGGGTAAGGTGCAACTAATCAACGGTACTGAATTCGCCTGGAAGATGAAGAAAAGTCTCGGCAACAAGCGCAAGCGCATCGGTGATGGAACCGAAGGCACACCCAACCATATCGATGTGCTGACCAAGCTCTATGGAGATTTTAAGAACGACGTTCGTATGACAGTGAAAGATATCCAGACCAATATCAATCCTAAACGGAACCAGTCTAAAAGCCTTTTCGTGAGCAAAATTTTCGCTAACCAGGATTTCGGTTATCTCAAGATCACAGTTGAGAGGCCCTTGCGTTTGAATTTTGCCGTAACCGATGAACGCATCAAACGCTTCCAACAATCAGCATTTTTCATCAATTTAGCCATCTCCAAAAAGCGCAAAGACAAGGAGCAGATTGCCAAAGAGAGAAAAACCGGCCAAGCTGTACAAAAGGCCATCCTTGATGTACTGACCACGATGAAGAGAGGTTTCACCAAGGGTAAACTCAGCAAAGACCGCATGGATTTCGATAAACAACTTGCTGAATCTTGCAAAAAGGCTGAGGTCAAACTTGACGCCAAGTTGAAAGACGCGCTGCTTGCACCCGGCAGTCTCGGGGAGAAAGACCCCAGCGCGGAAATTTGCTTTGATAAAAAAGGCGAGCCCGAGCCGGATTCCGATCTGCGCGACACCGAGAATGTCCCTCTCCCGGCCGGCATTCAGCTTCCTCTGCCGCTCGATTACCGAGGCAAGAAGAAAACCTCCAAGGTGGATGTTAGCAAACTGCTCGAACTTGTTCAGGATTACTGCGAGGACTATCTCAAGACAGAAGTCCTCCCTTATCGACCCGATGCCTGGATCGATCACAGCAAGATCAAAGTCGGTTACGAGATTCCCTTCAACCGCCACTTTTACGAATACGAACCGCCGCGCCCGTTGGAAGAGATTGAAAAAGACATAAATGGGCTGGAGCAAGAGATTATGGCGATGTTGAAAGAGGTGACGGCATGAGCGAAAATGAACTCATTCTCTACCGTACCGAAGATGGAAAAACAGATATCCAACTCAAGGCGATAGATGGCACCGTCTGGTTAACCCAGGCAGAGATTGCAGAGCTGTTTTCAACCTCTCCACAAGCCATAACCCAGCTTGTCAAAACAATTTACACAGAAAAAGAGCTTGAAGAGCCCTCAACTCGTAAGGAATTCTTACAAGTTCGTAAAGAGGGCAAGCGAGATGTTAAACGCAACTTAAAATCATATTGCCTGCCGATGATCCTCGCTATCGGATATCGTGTTCGCTCAGTTCGAGGCACCCAGTTTCGTCAATGGGCCACGGCCCACTTGAGCGAATATCTCATCAAAGGCTTCGTCATGGACGATGAACGTCTTAAAAACCCCGGCGGCTGGGATTACTTTGATGAGTTACTGGCACGTATCCGCGAGATTCGCGCTTCAGAAAAACGTTTCTACCAAAAAGTGCGAGATCTTTTTGCTCTGAGCACTGATTACCGATCTGACGACCGCGAGGCCCAGATCTTTTTTGCCGAGGTGCAAAACAAGCTACTCTTCGCGGTTACCGAAAAAACTGCCGCCGAGATTGTCGTCAGCCGGGCCGACTCGGAAAGCTCCAATATGGCATTGACCACCTGGAGCGGATCACGGGTTCGCAAATATGATGTCATCGTCGCCAAAAACTATTTGACGCAAGACGAAGTCGACACCCTCAACCGCTTGGTTGTTATTTTTCTCGAACAAGCTGAACTGCGGACTAAAGAGCGCAAGGACCTAACCCTTAATTATTGGCGGCAAAATGTCGACCGCCTGTTGGAATTCAATGACCGTCCCATACTGAAGAGCCTCGGTAAAACCAGTGCCGAGAAGATGAAACGTATTGCCCATGAACGTTATGACACCTTTGATGAGCATCGCCGACAGGCCGAAGCCCGGGCGGCCGATGCCGAGGATATCAAGGTTTTGGAGGAGATTGAGAAAAACGGGAAAAAGAAAAGGGGTGATGCATGAACCAATCATTTCGCCACTTTTACGAATATGAAGTACCGAGTGACTGGGAATTAAGCCGCCTAAAGTTCTCCGTAACATGCAACGATGAAAGCCTTCCTGAAACTACTGATCCCGATTTTGAAATTTCCTATGTCGATATATCAAGCGTCAATTTAGTTGATGGAATAACGGCTGTCGAACAAGTGATTTTCGAGAAAGCTCCTTCTCGTGCTAGGCGAATTGTTCAAGATGGGGACACAATTATTTCTACGGTTCGCACGTATCTCAAAGCAATTGCACTAATTGAAAATCCCCCTGAGAATATGATTGTTTCTACAGGATTCGCTGTAATCCGCCCACTGGAATCTGTTAATCAACGATTTCTTGGATACGTGCTACAGAATGCTAGTTTTGTCGGTGAAGTCGTTGCGAATTCTACAGGTGTCAGCTATCCAGCAATCAATCCCAGCAAGTTAGTCTGCATTCCATTTTCATATCCAAAAGACATTGCCAAACAGCAAAAGATCGCTGATTTTCTTGACTGGAAGACGGGGAAAATTGATGGGCTGATTGCAAAGAAGAGGCAGCTCATTGAGAAGCTCAAGGAAAAGCGCATCGCGTTGATCACCCAGACTGTGACCAAGGGCCTTAACTCCAATGCCCCGATGCGCGACTCCGGCATCCCCTGGCTTGGTGACGTGCCGGAGCATTGGGAGGTGAGAAAACTAAAATTTTGTTGCACGGTTGCAGGTGGTGGTACACCTAATACCAATAAACCTGAATATTGGGATGGCGATATTCTGTGGGTGTCTCCTAAAGATATGAAATCTGTTTATATTAGAGGTACTAAAGACTATATCACTGAGTTGGGGCTTCAAGAAAGTGCTACTACCTTGTTTTTGCCCGACACCGTATTAGTTGTTGTCCGATCAGGAATTTTACGACATACGATTCCTGTTGCTCTTAACTCTGTGTCTGTTTCTATTAATCAAGATATGAAAGCATTGATACCTCACAAAAAAGCTTTGAATTCGTCTTATCTAATGGAGCTTATCTTTGCTAATCAGAGAGCTTTACTCCCGTTATGGACTAAGCCCGGCTGTACAGTTGAGAGCATTGAAATGGAATACATGTTAAATACAGAAATTCCACTTCCTCCAATCGCAGAACAATTACAAATCGCAGAATCGGTTAAATCAAAGCGATCGAAAATCGAAGATATGGGAAAAATAGTCGGGACTGTAATCGAAAAACTCAGCGAATACCGCACCGCCCTAATAACCGCCGCAACCACCGGCAAGGTTGATGTGCGTAACTTTCAGATGCCTCCCTCAAGCTATCACGATGTGGGGACAGACCTCCAGGCTGGGCTTTAGCCCATTGCCGGGCTGAGCTCTGTCCCCGGTTGTGGAAAGCAAAGCGGAGTTCACGATAATTTGCTATAACTTTATGGTGGGCACCTGAAGAGTTATATCCGTGTTATCAGTGTAATCCGTGGTCAAAAAAAGTAAGGAACGCTTTATGAAAAAACACACTGAAGATCGCCTTGAAGACGCCATTGTCGATCACCTGACCAACCAGGGCGGTTTCGAGTTTGTCGATTACCGCAAAGGTGAAGCCAAAGGCCGTTACGATGCCGAAAAAGCGCTCGACCCGAAATTGGTTTTGGACTTTATCCGGCAATCTCAGGAAAAGGTTTGGAAAAGTTTGCAGGCGATTCACGGCGTTGAAACCGAAAATGTGGTGATCGACCATCTTGATAAAGAGCTTAATACCAAAGGCGTGCTGAAAGTCCTGCGCCAAGGCTTTAAATGTTACGGCAAGAAGCTGCGCCTGGCGGTTTTTGCGCCTGGTAACCGGATGAACCCGGATACCCTGGCACTCTACGAGAAAAACATACTCAGCGTTACCCGTCAACTCTACTACGGGCTAGAACATTCAAAGTCGTTAGATATTGTCCTGTTTTTAAATGGTTTGCCGCTGATTACGGCAGAGCTCAAAAACCCGCTTTCCGGTCAAACCGTCGAGCACGCCAAGAAACAGTACAAGAAGGATCGTGACGCCAGAGAGTTGATTTTTGATTTCAAAAAGCGCACTCTGGTGCATTTCGCCGTTGATCAGGACAGGATATTTATGACCACGCGCCTGAGTGGCGACAAAACCTGGTTCCTGCCTTTTAACCTTGGTGATAATGGTCATGCGGGCAACCCTCTCGCGACTGACGGCGGCTATCGGACGGCCTATCTTTGGCGTGAGGTGTGGCAGCGTGACAGCCTGCTCGATATTTTAGGGCGCTTTATGCATTTGCAGGTTTCAGAAAAGCGTATTCTGACCGATAAGGGCATCAAGAAGATTACCAAAGAGACGATGATCTTCCCGCGCTATCACCAACTTGACAGCGTGCGCAAACTGGTCGCCCATGCCGGAAAATCGGGGCCGGGTCGGAACTATTTGATTCAACATTCTGCCGGATCGGGAAAATCCAACTCCATCGCCTGGCTCGCACACCGCCTCTCATCCTTGCATGACGAAGCGGATAAAAAGGTTTTCGATACGGTGATCGTGGTAACCGATCGTCGCATTCTCGACCAGCAACTGCAAAATACGATTTATCAATTTGATCACAAGCGGGGCGTGGTTGAAAAGATTGATGAAGACACCAGGCAGTTGGTGAAGGCTCTGGCCGACGGCACACCCATCGTCATCACGACGTTACAGAAATTCCCTTTTGTTGCAGAGACCCTGGAAAAGCTGCGCGAAGAAACCAGCGAAGGTGTCGCAATATCCACCAAGGACAAGCAGTTCGCAGTCATTGTCGATGAGGCGCATAGTTCGCAATCAGGCGAAGGCGCAATGGAACTTAAAGGGGTTCTCAACGCCGACAAGATCAAGGAAGATGCTGCCGCTTATGCGGCCGATCAGGGGCTGGATGAGGATGAAGATGCCGATCATCTCGCCGGGGTTGTGCGGGAGATGATGCGCCGGGGCAAACAGGCAAATTTGAGTTTCTTTGCCTTTACGGCAACGCCGAAATATAAGACAAAGAAAGTTTTTGATGAGCCCGGGCCGTCAGGCCAATCTCCGTTTCATCTCTACACGATGCGCCAGGCTATCGAAGAGAAATTTATTCTCGATGTCCTGAAAAACTACATCACCTACGAAACCTACTTTCGGATTGTCCAGGTAGGTGATGACGACATCCACGTTGAACGCAAGAAAGCCTCCCGCGCATTAGCCCGGGCGCTGACCCTGCATGCGGTGAACCTCAGAACCAAAACTGAAGTAATGGTCGAGCACTTTCGAACCCATGTAAAACACAAGATCGGTGGTCGGGCCAAGGCTATGGTCGTCACCGATTCACGCCTGCACGCAGTACGCTACAAGCTGGCCTTCGATAAATACATCAGCGAAAAAGGCTATACCGATGTCAAGACACTGGTCGCGTTTTCCGGCACGGTAGACGACCCGGATGTTCAGGGGAAAAGTTATACCGAAGTCTCCATGAATGACGGCATCAAGGAGAGAGAGTTGCCGGAGAAGTTTGACAGCCACGAATATCAAGTGCTGCTGGTTGCAGAAAAATACCAGACCGGTTTCGATCAACCGTTACTGCACACCATGTATGTGGACAAGAAGTTGACGGGTCTCCAGGCGGTGCAGACGCTTTCGCGTTTAAACCGTACCTGCCCCGGCAAGGAAAATACC
Organism: Candidatus Tharpella aukensis; assembly: GCA_021163445.1. Classification (GTDB taxonomy): domain Bacteria; phylum Desulfobacterota; class Anaeroferrophillalia; order Anaeroferrophillales; family Tharpellaceae; genus Tharpella; species Tharpella aukensis. The sequence goes on along the minus strand of JAGGWR010000227.1, from coordinate 19,260 downwards.
TTTATTCTCGATTTTCGCAATCAGCCCAAGGAAAGTTACAAAGCCTTTAAGCCCTATTATGAGGACACGCCGACCGAGCCGCTTACCGATGCGCAGCATCTCTACCGGCTCCAGAACCAGATCGACGAATCCGGGCTGATCTTTGAAGAGGAGATCAAGGCTTTTTGCGCCGTCTATTTCAAGCCGCGCAGAAAAGAGACGGTTCACGATCACGCCAAAATGAACGGCATTATCGACCAAGCGGTCGAACGCTTCAAGAAACGCCCGGAGGAAGAGCAGGAAACGGTAAAAGCACTGTTTGTGAACTTTCGCAACATGTACGGTTTTTTGTCCCAGGTGATTCCGTATCAGGATTCAGATTTGGAAAAACTCTACACCTATCTGCGGTTCCTGCTGACCAAGCTCCCTAAGCATGAGTCGGAAACGGACATCCATATCGAAGACGAGGTCGAGCTTCAATATTACCGTCTGCAAAAGATCAGCGAAGGGCAGATCGACTTAAAGCCAGGCGCCGGCCGGCCACTTAAAGGCCCATCAAATGTGGGCACCGGTCGTGATGACCAAGAGATCAGCCTTTCAGAATTGATCGACATTTTGAACGAACGCTTCGGAACCGACTTCACCCAAGCTGACCAGCTCTTTTTTGACCAAATACAGGAAGAGGCGGTCGAAAGTGAGTTTCTTCGAAAAGCAGCGGTGGCAAACTCCAAAGAAGATTTTCGCTATGTCTTTGAGAAGGCTTTCGAAGGTTTGGTAATTGACCGGATGGAAGGCAATGAAGAAATCTTTGGCAAGCTCATGAGCAACAAAGATTTTCGCGACCTAGCCGTAGAACACCTTCTTGGTAAGGTTTATAAAGAGCTGAAGCAAGATCGTGACAAGGGGACAAAACCTGATTCTCCGAAGTAAATCGGAATTGTGTCCCCTGAATTTACGGGTTAGTCGAATAGTTACGAAAATATAAAGATTCATTGCGAAAAACAGGCAAGATCAGATGGGGTGTAAAATGAAAATAGAACTCTATCAAGTATTAACTTTCCATGTCTAACTACCGGCCGCCTTTTCAGCTGACGGATGAGATGCTAAATCTGGTGGCTCAGATCAGCGAAATGTTGGGTGTCTGGTCGGCACAATCGGGGCGCACGATTATTACGCCACAATTGCGGCGTAATAATCGTATTCGCAGTATTCAAGCCTCGTTGGAAATTGAGCATAATACTTTATCGGTGGCGCAGGTTACAGCGGTGGCAGAGGGTAAAGTGGTGTTGGGTTTGCCCCGGGAAATCCTGGAAGTCCGCAATGCTTTAGAGGTTTATGATCAATTAGAGTGTTGGTCTCCGGTTAGTGAAAAAGATTTGCTTGGTGCCCATGCACTGTTAATGCGAGGGCTGGTGGATGATGCGGGTTGCTATCGAGAGGCAGGGGTTGGGGTGTATCATGATGTGCAGTTGCTCCATATGGCACCGCCTGCAAGCCAGCTTAATCGATTGATGGAAGATCTGTTTGGCTGGTTGCGGCAGACGCCAGTGCATCCGTTGGTGGCGAGTTGTGTGTTTCATTATGAGCTCGAATTTATCCATCCGTTTGCCGATGGCAATGGCCGTATCGGGCGTTTATGGCAAACCTTGATCTTGTCTGCATGGAAATCAGAGCTGGCGTACTTACCCGTTGAAACGGTGATTCGTGATCAACAAGCGGCTTATTATACGGCTTTACGTGAAGCTGATAAAAAAGCTGATTCGACAGTTTTTATAATATTTATGTTGGACATTTTGTTTCAGGTCCTCGATCAGGCTCTGATTTCGCATGAAAGTTCGGAGAAAAGTTCGGAGAAAAGTTCGGAGAAAATTCTTGCCATAATTAAGGATAATCCTCAAGTCTCGGCAAGAAATATAGCGAAACAGTTAGGATTAACGTCAAGAGCGGTGGAAAAACAGATTGCCAAATTAAAAGCCAAGGGGAGCTTAATCCGAATAGGTGCTGCCAAAGGTGGTTACTGGAAAGATATGTAGGAGAATATGAAAAAAGTTCATTTGATTGGAATTTGCGGGACGGCGATGGCGGCTTTGGCGAGTATGCTGCAGGAGCGGGGTTGGCAGGTGAGTGGTTCCGATGCGGCGGCTTATCCTCCGATGAGTGATTTGCTGGCGGCTCGGGGCATCGAAGTTATGTCCGGCTATGAGGCTGGGCGGCTGGATCAGAAATTAGCTCTGGTGGTGGTCGGTAATGTTGCGGCCCAGAGTAATGTCGAGGCGGTGCGGGCCCAAGAGCTGGGTCTTTGTTGTTGTTCGCTGCCGGAAACTTTGTGGCATGAATTTTTGTCATCTTCCGAGCACCGTCTGGTTGTGGCCGGTACCCATGGCAAGACTTCGACGGCCTCGATGCTGGCCTGGGCCCTGGAGAGTTGCGGAGCGGAGCCCTCTTTTATGATCGGCGGGGAGTTGAATAATTTTTCGACTAACTATCGACTTGGTCGGGGCAAAAGTTTTGTCCTTGAGGGGGATGAATATAACAGTGCCTTTTTTGATCGGCATGCCAAATTTCATCACTACCGAGCCTCCCATCTGATTATTACCGGGATTGAGATGGATCATATCGATCTTTTTTCCAGTATAGATGAGATTATCGAAGAATTTCAAAAACTTATTGCGGCTTTGCCGGCTACCGGGCTGCTGGTTGCCGCCGCAGATTGTCCGGTGCTGAAGAAATTGTTGCCGGAAGCGCCCTGTAAAGTGTTGACTTATGGTTGGTCGGAGGATGCCGATTTTCGACTGCTTGATTATCGGGCGCTGGATGATGGCGGTCAAATCAGTTTTAGTGATCCCGGTAATGAACAAGAGCAGATTAAAGTTTCAGCGATTGGTCGTCATAATGGTGAAAATGCTCTGGCGGTGGCAATTTTGCTGAAAGAGTTGGGCTTTTCCCCGGCGACGGTGGCTCAGGGCCTAGGCTCTTTTAAAGGAGTGAAAAGGCGTCAGGAGTTAGTTGGTCGTTCAGGAGAAACCATCTATCTTAGTGATTTTGCACATCATCCGACGGCGATCAAGCGAACGCTTGAGGCTCTGCGGGAGCACTATCCCGAACATCATCTGCTGGCTGTTTTTGAACCACGAACCGCGACCAGTCGGTGTAATCTTTTTCAAAAAGATTTGGAGGCGGCATTTTCTGCGGCCGATGAGGTTCTGTTGGCCCCGGTACACGGGCTCGCCAAAATGGAAAAAGATGAAGCTCTGGATACGGCACTCTTGGCGAACGCAATTCAAAGGGGTGCGATGCCAGCCCGGGCTGTGGCTGGTATTGATGAATTATATGATATTCTTAAAGAGAGAGCCGGGCGCAAAGAGTTGGTGGTCTTGATGAGTACCGGAGATTTTGGCGGCCTTTTTTATGAGCTTGCTCAGAACGTTTGGCTTGAAAAGGCGGAAATTGGTTGACAAGTTCGAGGGCAATGAGTATAGAGGCGCTCCTTGTTGCTTCTGACTCTATTTGGCAGAAGTGCAGGGGCTCAGTTTTGATCAAGTTTTAAGGATTTACATGGCTATTTTTACTAAAGAATTACTCCATCTCAATCGTAAAATGCAGATTGTCCTGCTGGTGGTTACGGTCTCGGTAACCGGGGCTCTCTTTTTCCTCTGGCGGGATATGCAGTATAAGAGTCTGGGGCAGAATGCAAGCTACAAAGCTCCGATGAATATTTATACCCAGGCTGAAAAGTTGATGATTCGGGGTAAATTTGATCGGGCTCTGAAACGTTATACCGAAGCCGAGCGGATGTTGCGCGAGATTCCCGGTATCGATTTGAGTGATGATTTCTATTTTGCCATTGTTAATAACGCTATCGGCACTGTACATTTACGGGTTGGGGTTTATGGCGAAGGTGAATCCGGGATTAAAAGCCGGGCCGATCTGGGCAAGAATCCGGATGAGATATTAAAAGCGCTGGGTCATTTTACAATCAGCGTGGAGGCTTACCGGAAATGGCTGGCTGCCAATTATCCCACAGCCGATGAAATTGCGACGCTCATAGAGAGTCGTCAAGGTGTGGCTCAGGATAAGATTGAACTGGTGCCCTTTGAGCGCTATGAACGGGCCCTGTCGATGAGTCTGACTAATTGTGGTATGGCGCACCGTTACCTGGGTGATATCCCGGCGGCGGAGAGCTACTATCATCAGGCGCTTGCTTTGTGGAAGGATAATCTGACAGCTGCGGCTAATCTGGACTCTATGGAAAAAGTAATTGCTGAAGAAAACGAAGAAAAAACTGAGCCAGAACAGAAAATGCTTGACAACTAGTCCGGCAACTGTTAGAAGCGCTGGCTCTTTTCGATTACCCAATGTTTTAAGTTTTTGTTTTGGACGGAGATAAATAAATGCCGACGATTAACCAGTTGGTTCGTAAAGGTAGAGAACAGATCAAGAAAAAGACCACATCACCGGCGCTGAAAAATTGCCCGCAGAAACGTGGTGTATGTGTCAGAGTCTATACAACGACGCCGAAAAAACCTAACTCAGCCCTGCGTAAGGTTGCCAGAGTGCGGCTTACTAACGGTTTTGAGGTGACTTCATATATTCCCGGAGTCGGCCATAATCTGCAGGAGCATTCAGTTGTTCTGATAAGGGGCGGCAGAGTAAAGGATTTACCTGGTGTCCGCTATCACGTTATCCGCGGAACTCTTGATAGTGTCGGAGTTCAGGATCGGCGTAAATCACGTTCCAAGTATGGCGTCAAGCGGCCTAAATGATTCGGCCCTGATAAAAGAGATTTACTTTATTGAAAGTTAGAATTTGAATTACCGAGGGTTTAGATGGCCAGAAAGAGAGATATAGAAAAACGGATAATCAATCCGGATCCGAAATACCATGATCGCCAGGTTGCTAAATTTGTCAACGGTTTGATGTTGGATGGCAAAAAAAGTGTGGCTCTGGGTATTTTTTACGGAGCTATGGATCTGATCAGTGAACGGGTCGATGATGATCCTCTCGGAGTCTTTAAAAGTGCTCTGGAGAATGTTAAACCGCTGGTTGAGGTTAAATCGCGTCGGGTTGGTGGGGCCACGTATCAGGTTCCTATCGAAGTCTTGCCCGACCGTAAAATGGCTCTGGCGATTCGCTGGATAATCGGTTACTCTCGTTCTCGCGGTGAGAAGGATATGGCTCAGAAGCTGGCGGCGGAATTGCTTGATGCTGCTAATAAGCGCGGAAATGCTGTCAAAAAACGTGAAGATACGCATAAGATGGCTGAAGCTAACAAGGCCTTTGCCCACTATCGCTGGTAGGTATAAAAGGCTTGGGGCAACTTGATGTGCGCCAGTCTCCGCTAGAGAAGTATCGTAATATTGGGATTATGGCCCATATCGACGCTGGCAAGACCACAACAACCGAAAGAATTTTATTCTATACAGGAATATCTCATCGTTTGGGTGAAGTTCATGACGGCACCGCAACGATGGATTGGATGGAGCAGGAGCAGGAACGAGGCATAACCATTACCTCGGCTGCAACTACCTGTTTTTGGCGCGACCACCGTATCAATATAATTGATACTCCGGGGCACGTGGACTTCACTATTGAAGTTGAACGGTCACTGCGGGTTCTTGATGGTGTGGTTGCCCTTTTTTGTGCAGTTGGCGGAGTTGAACCGCAGTCTGAAACCGTATGGCGACAGGCGGTTAAATATCAGATTCCGCGAATTGCGTTTGTTAATAAGATGGATCGCATCGGGGCCGATTTTGATCGAGTCGTGACTATGATGCATAAGCGCCTGGGGGCTTGCCCTCTGGTCTTACAACTGCCAATCGGTGAAGAAGATAATTTTACCGGGGTGGTTGATTTGATTGCCGAGCAGGCGATCATTTTCGATCAATGTTCTTTGGGAACTGAATACGAAGTGCGCGCTGTACCTGAGGGGATGATTTCTCAGGTAGCAGAGTACCGTGAAAAACTGATGGAAAATCTTGCTGATCTGGACGATGATTTTGCCTTACGCTACCTTGAAGATGAAGAGATTAGCGAAGCTGAGATTAAAAGCCTGATCAGGAGAGTGACCTTGGCATCCGAAGCGACGCCGGTTTTATGCGGATCCTCATTTAAGAATACTGGTGTTCAACCACTTCTCGACGGCATCGTTGATTATTTACCTTCCCCCGTGGAGGTAAAGGAAACCAACGCAATTGAAGTCGAAAGCGGATTACCGGTAACTATTATGGTAAGTGATGAAACACAGCCGACGGCTTTGGTATTTAAAATTTTGACTGATCCGCATGTCGGGCAGTTGGCTTTTATTCGTTTGTACTCAGGGGTTGTGGAAACAGGTATGCAACTCTATAATAGTAGTCGCAAATGTTATGAGAGAGTCGGCCGCCTCCTGAAAATGCACGCCAATAAGCGCGAAGAGGTCAAAAAGATTTATGCCGGAGATATTGTCGCTGTTGTTGGCTTAAAAACCGCCACCACTGGAGATACCCTCTGTCTCAAAGAGAATCCAGTTCTCCTTGAGAGTATGGAGGTGCCTGAGCCCGTAATTGGAGTGGCAATCGAACCTTTAAGTCAAAGTGACCATGAGCGTTTGAGCCAGGCGTTAGAGAGACTGGCAGCCGAGGATCCCACCTTTAAAGTAAGTATTGATGAAGAGAGCGGCCAGACCATAATATCCGGGATGGGCGAACTTCATCTGGAAATTATTGTCGACCGTCTTGCCCGAGAGTTCAAAGTCAACGCTAATGTTGGCAAACCCCAAGTCGCCTATCGAGAAACCATTACCACGAGCACAAATTGTGAGGGACGTTTCATCCGTCAGGATGGAGGACGTCATCAGTATGGGCATGTTGAGCTCAGACTTGAGCCGATTAGTAGTGATCAGGATCTTGAATTTGTCGATAAGATTCAAGCTGATGAACTTCCCCAGGAATTTATAGCTCCAGTTAAACTTGGTCTTGAAGAAGCTATGTTGGCGGGCCCTTTGGCCGGATACCCGATGGTCGGAATTAAGGTTGACTTAAACGGTGGCAGCTGGCATGAGACTGATTCGAATGAGTTAGCCTTTAAGCTTGCAGCTTCAATTGGTTTTAATGAAGGTGTCAAACTGTCCGTACCAACTATCCTTGAACCGATAATGGAAGTTGAAGTGGTAGTGCCAAGCGATTTTTTGGGTGATGTAATGGGTGATCTCAATGCCCGTCGCGGTCGTATTCAGGGAGTAGAGAGCCGTCGTGGCGAGATGCAAGTAATTAGTGCATTTGTGCCGTTGGCTGAAATGTTTGGTTATGCAACCGAAGTCCGATCCCGAAGTCAGGGGCGTGCAACTTTCACTATGCAGTTCAGTTGCTATGAACCCGTTTCGCAGGAGATTGTGCGAAAACGGATTGAATATACAACATTATAAGAGAAAAATTTAAATAGTGGACAATCGAAAAGCAGGATCTATTTTCGATGAGCCACTAAATAGCGGAGAAGGAAATGGCAAAGGAAAAATTTGAGCGCACCAAGCCTCACGTTAATGTCGGCACGATTGGCCATGTTGATCACGGAAAAACTACTCTGACGGCGGCCATTACAAAAGTATTGGCTCTTAAGGGACAGGCTTCCTATACCGCTTTCGATGAGATCGATAAAGCTCCAGAAGAGAGAGAGCGTGGGATTACGATTGCTACGGCTCATGTAGAGTACGAAACCGGAGCTCGCCACTATGCCCACGTTGATTGCCCGGGCCATGCTGACTATGTCAAAAACATGATTACCGGAGCGGCTCAGATGGATGGCGCTATTTTGGTGGTCAGTGCGGCTGATGGTCCGATGCCGCAGACTCGCGAACATATTTTGCTCGCCCGCCAGGTCGGAGTTCCTTATATCGTGGTCTTTTTAAACAAAGCCGATATGGTTGATGATGATGAACTTCTCGAACTGGTTGAGATGGAAGTTAGAGAGCTTCTCTCCGATTACGATTTCCCGGGGGATGATATTCCGATAATTACCGGCAGTGCCCTGAAAGCTCTTGAGAGCGATGGCCCCGCTGATTGTGAAGAGTGGAAGTGTATCGAAGAGTTGATGGATGCGGTCGATAGCTACATCCCGACACCGGAGCGTGAAATTGATAAACCTTTCCTGATGCCGGTTGAAGATGTTTTCAGTATCTCCGGCCGCGGTACGGTTGCTACCGGACGGATTGAGCGCGGAGTTGTCAAGGTTGGTGAAGAAGTCGAGATTGTTGGTATCCGGGATACGGATAAGACAGTTTGTACCGGGGTTGAGATGTTTCGCAAATTGCTTGATCAGGGTCAGGCTGGTGATAATGTCGGAATTCTTTTACGCGGTAAAAAACGGGAAGAGATTGTTCGCGGCCAGGTTTTGGCGGCTCCGGGCAGCATTACTCCTCACACCAAGTTTAAAGCTGAGGTCTACATTCTGACCAAAGAAGAGGGCGGTCGTCACACCCCGTTCTTTAAAGGTTACCGTCCTCAGTTCTATTTTCGGACAACCGATGTTACAGGTACGGTAGAACTCCCGGAAGGCGTCGAGATGGTAATGCCGGGCGATAATATCACGGTTGTTGGTGAATTGATTACCCCGATTGCTATGGAAAAAGAGTTACGTTTTGCAATTCGTGAAGGTGGCCGTACCGTTGGGGCTGGCGTAGTTAGCGAAGTTATTGAATAGAAACATTACAACCAGAGGTTTTTGTCGGGTCGTTAATATTTATTGCGATCAGTGATAAATCACAAGAGCCCTTGAGGTAGTAAAAAGATGAGTATAGCAAGCCAGAAAATCAGAATCAGACTGAAGGGCTATGACCATAAGATACTGGATCAGTCCGTCGGCGAGATTGTTAACACTGCCAAACGTACGGGAGCTGTCATCGCCGGGCCGATTGCCTTGCCGACAGTAATAAATAAGTATTGTGTGCTACGTTCACCGCATGTCAATAAGAAATCACGTGAGCAATTTGAGATGCGAACCCACAATCGATTGATCGATATCCTTGAGCCGACCCAGCAAACTGTTGATGCATTAATGAAGCTGGATCTTTCGGCTGGCGTTGATGTTGAGATTAAGCTGTAAGAGAAGTTTGATCGGGTTATATCTTCAAGAGTGATTGATAATATATAGGTTTAATGATGGCTGAGATACAAGAATTATTAGCTAAAAAAGTCGGCATGACGCAGCTCTACAATGAATTGGGAGAGCTGGTGCCGGTAACCGTGTTAGCGGTTGGTCCTTGCACCGTGGTGCAGGTAAAGACTGCTAAAAAAGATGGCTATAGTGCTGTGCAGCTGGGTTTTGATGAGAAGCCTATGCCGCGCGCCAATCAACCGCAGATTGGACATTGCAAAAAAGCCGGCAAAGGTGTTTTCTATCATTTGCGTGAAGTCTTAGTTGATGATGAAAATAGTTTTCAGCCCGGTGATGTTTTTACGGCCGATCTATTTAGCCCTGGAAACCTGGTGACCGTTACCGCAAAAAGCAAGGGTAAAGGTTTTGCCGGAGTTATGAAACGTTATGGGTTCAAAGGGCAGCCGGCTACACATGGGGCTCACAAAAACCATAGGTCTGGTGGCTCGATTGGTACTTCGGCCTATCCTGGACGGGTTTATCCTGGTAAAAAAATGCCGGGCCAGATGGGTAACGCCAAGGTTAGTGTTAAGAATCTGACGGTTGTCCAGGTTCAACCTGATCAGGGCTTGATATTAGTCAAAGGTGGCGTACCCGGTTCCAAAAACGGTCTGGTGACCATAAAAAAGATAAAATAAGATTAACGAGATTTCTGGCACCGGAAATGGTCGGAGAATAATATGGCAAAAATTGATATATATAATTTGCAAAAAGAGAAGGTGGCTGAAACCGAGATTGATGATGCGGTTTTCAATGCTGAGATTAAAGAGCATCTGGTTCGCGATGTGGTCGTATGGCAGCTTGCTAAGCGGCGACAGGGGTCGGCTGCGGTCAAAAATCGGTCTAAGGTTAAAGGCGGCAGTGCCAAACCTTGGCGGCAGAAAGGTACTGGGCGCGCGCGTGCCGGTACCAGTCGGTCTCCGATCTGGCGGGGCGGCGGCGTAATTTTCGGACCTCAGCCTCGTGACTACGGCTACCGGTTGCCTAAGCAAATCCGACGTCAGGCCCTGATTTCAGTACTGACACAGAAATTTCAGGAAGGTAAACTTCTTGTGTTACAGGACTTAAATCTTGAGACAGTCAAGACCCAAAGAGTTGCTGAACTACTGAAAACCTTTGGTGTCAATAAGGCTATATTGGTGGCCGAGGATAATCGAGAGCTTATGCTTTCGGCTCGTAATCTGCCTGGCGCTTTAGCTGTTAATCAGAATGGAGTCAATGTTTACGATCTGCTTAAATATGACTACCTGATGGTTTCAGATGATTCACTGAAAAAGATTGAGGGGGCCTTACAGAAATGATATCCAGCACCTATTATGATATAATCCGTTATCCTGTATTAACGGAAAAATCCATGCTGGCTTACCAGACAGATCGCCAGTGTACCTTTACAGTTGATCGCATGGCTAACAAGGTGGAAATACGCAAGGCTGTTGAGAGTCTCTTCAAGGTCAAAGTCGATGATGTACAGACGATTCGGACCAAAGGTAAAAAGAAGAGAGTTGGTAAAACCATAGGCAAAAGAGCGGACGGCAAAAAGGCGATTGTGACACTTAAGCCGGATCAGAAGATTGAAATCTTTGAGGGTGTATAGAGGCAGGATAGCTCGTTGGTAGAAAGAAAGTAATTAGCGAACGAATTATCTGAAAGGTTATAAAATGGTACTGAAAAAATATAATCCGACATCTCCGGGACGTCGTTTTCAAACATCTTCTTCATTTGATGAGATAACTACTGGTTCCCCTGAAAAAAGTCTGTTGGCTCCGCTCAATAAAAAAGCGGGTCGTAACAATACCGGCAGCATCACCGTTCGACATCGGGGTGGTGGAGGCCGAAAAAAATATAGAATTATCGATTTTAAACGCGATAAATCAGGTATGGCGGCCACAGTTAAGACGATTGAGTATGACCCTAATCGTTCTGCCCGGATTGCTCTTCTTCAATATACTGATGGTGAGAAACGATATATTCTTGCTCCGGTGGAGATTAAGGTTGGAGATCTGCTGGAAGCAGGTGAGAATGTCGATATTAAGCCGGGAAACTGTTTGCCGCTTAAAAATATGCCGCTTGGTAGTATTATTCATAATGTTGAGATGAAGATCGGTAAAGGCGGACAGCTGGTTCGAAGTGCTGGTTCATATGCTCAATTGATGGCGAAAGATGGACATAAAGTACAGATTAAATTGCCTTCAGGTGAAGTACGCTATATTCACCAGTTGTGTCGAGCCACTTTGGGGCAGTTGAGCAATCCTGAACATGACAATATTTCGATCGGGAAAGCTGGCCGCAGTCGTTGGCTTGGACGTCGGCCTAAGGTTCGAGGCGTTGCCATGAACCCGGTTGATCATCCGCATGGTGGTGGTGAGGGTAAATCCTCCGGTGGTCGACACCCGGTTACACCTTGGGGCGTACCCACCAAGGGCCATAAAACACGAAAGAATAAATCGACCGACAAAGACATTGTCAAGCGTCGTAATTAATAAGAGTGTCCTTAAGGCACGCGCGGTGCGGCCTGAGGATGGTAATACTTTAGGAATTATTGCAAGATGCATGATGGGACAGGAGGCCACAAGTGGCGCGTTCAGTAAAAAAAGGACCTTATATAGACCAGCATCTACTCGATAAAGTCGATAAACTGGTAAATAGTAATAATAAAACGATCAAAACATGGTCACGGCGTTCCACTATCTACCCGGAAATGGTAGGTTATACAATGGCGGTTCATAATGGCAAGAAATTTATCCCGGTTTTTGTTACCGAGGAGATGGTAGGTCATAAGCTGGGTGAGTTTTCGCCTACAAGAACCTACTACGGTCATACATCTGACAAAAAATCGAAAGTCCGTTAATTAGACAAAACCGTGATCAATAGATAAAGGAGTTTAGCCATGCAGGTTCAGGCCAAACTGAGACATTACCGGATAGCGCCTCGTAAGGCTCGTCTGGTTACAGATATGATTAAAGGGATGGACGTCGAACGGGCCATTAACACCTTGCAGGTTACCGGGAAAAAAATTGCTCCGGTAATTTGTAAATTGGTTGAGTCGGCAGTAGCTAATGCTGACCAGCGTGGGGATATGGATGTTGATGCTCTCTATATCTGTCGGGCTTATGTTGATGAAGGTCCGACCATGCGCCGTTTCCAGCCACGAGCTATGGGACGGGCAACCCGGATCAATAAACGCACGAGTCACATTACCGTGATTCTTGATGATGAACGTAACTAAAGTTTTAAAAAGTTATTTTAAAGAAAATAAATAATAGGTTGCGCACATATTATGTGCAGGAGATGAGTCTTGGGACAGAAAGTTAATCCGATTGGCTTGCGTTTGGGAATTGTTAAAACTTGGAGTTCCTGCTGGTATGCAGATAAAGAGTATAAACAGTTTCTGCATGAAGATTTAAAGTTAAAAAAATACCTGAAGAAAAAAATGTATCATGCCGGGATTTCGAAGATTGAGATCGAGCGGGCAGCCAAACGCATTCGGGTCAACATTTATGCCGCGCGACCGGGTATTATTATCGGTAAAAAAGGGGCTGAAATCGAGGCCCTTAAGAAAGAACTGAGTCGGCTTGTTAAAGGTGAAATCTTCATTAATATTAATGAAGTGAAACGCCCGGAAACAGATGCTCAGCTGATTGCCGAAAATGTTGCTCTGCAACTTGAACGACGCGTTGCCTTTCGCCGCGCTATTAAGCGAAGCGTTGGAATGGCGATGAAGCTTGGAGTTGAGGGTATAAAAATTAAAGTTGGCGGCCGCTTAGGCGGGGCTGAGATTGCCCGATCTGAATGGACTCGCGATGGCCGAGTGCCGTTGCATACATTGCGTGCAGATATAGATTATGGGGTTGCCGAAGCAAACACCACGTATGGAATTATCGGAATTAAGGTTTGGGTATTCAAAGGTGAGATTGTCGCTGGTAAACAGCAACATATAGCTGCTGCCAAAGCCTTATAAAATAGAGTTCAAACATCACATCAGTATGATCAGGTTATTAAATAATGATCTGTTCAGTGAGTTAATGCGAAAATCCAAGCTTTTTAATAGAGCTTAGTCATTAAGAACAAGTGCCAGGGGTATTGCCATGTTAATGCCAAAAAAGGTTAAACATAGAAAACAGCAGAAGGGGCGTAATAAAGGCGTTGCTTCCAGGGGCGTAGAACTTTCATTTGGAGACTATGGTCTCAAAGCACTGGAAAATGGTTTTATAACCAATCGCCAGATTGAAGCTGCCCGTATTGCCATAAATCGTCATATTAAGCGTGGTGGTAAAGTTTGGATCAGGATCTTTCCTGATAAGCCGATGACTAAGAAACCGGCTGAAGTGCGAATGGGTAAAGGTAAAGGTTCTCCTGAGGAGTGGGTGGCCGTGGTTAGGCCTGGGCGTATACTTTATGAGATGGAGGGTGTCTCGAAAGAGGTCGCACTCGAAGCATTGCGCTTGGCTGCTCATAAATTGCCTATTAGAACCAAAACGGTCAGCCGGGAGGCATTTTAATGAAAAACAGCGATGTAAAAGAGATGTCGGCTGAGCAGCTACAGGGCAAGGTTGGCGAACTTTCACAAGAACTCTTCAACCTGCGTCTTCAGAAAAGTATCAGTCAGTTGCAAGATACGGCCAAACTTGGCAAAGTCAAACGAGATCGGGCCCGGGTTCTGACTCGTATTAATGAGATGAAATAAGGAAGAGTCATGGATAATAGCGGCCAGAGAAATAAACGGACAATGGTTGGTCTGGTAACCAGTGACAAAATGGATAAAACCGTAGTTGTCGAAGTCTCTACCAGAAAGAAACACCCGACCTACAAGAAATATATTCGTAGCAGTTGCAAGTATAAAGCTCATGATGCTCTTAATCAGTGTGCAATCGGTGATACCGTGGCCATTACAGAGTGCCGCCCCTTGAGTAAAGATAAGAGTTGGCGGGTGAGTAAATTAATGGTTCAGGCTATCAAGTAACAGCCTCTCTTTATTGGCAATAGAGATGTATTACTGGGAGAATTTAAGATGATCCAGGTTGAGACGCTCCTTGACTCAGCAGATAATTCGGGAGCGAAAAAGATGTTATGTATCAAGGTTTTGGGTGGTTCCCGTCGGCGATATGCCCGAGTCGGTGATCTCATCAAGGTTTCTATTAAGGAAGCCATGCCCAACTCCAAGGTAAAAAAAGGTGAAGTTTTAGAGGCCGTTGTCGTGCGTTGTGCCAAAGAGGTTCGTCGCCAGGATGGTAGCTATATCAAGTTTGACTGCAATTCTGCGGTTCTTATCAATCCTCAGAATGAGCCTATCGGAACCCGTATTTTTGGACCTGTAGCTCGTGAACTGAGGGCTAAGAATTTTATGAAAATTGTATCCCTGGCACCGGAAGTTCTGTAGGGGATCACTGAAAACAAAAGTTTTGGAGTGTTGCAATGTTGCAGCTTAAAAAAGATGACAAAGTAATGGTCATCGGTGGAAAAGATAAAGGCAAAAGCGGGAAAATCAAAAGGGTTATCCATGCTAAAGAGCGAGTTGTTGTTGAAAAACTCAATCTTGTTAAGAAACATACTAAACCTGGTATGGATCAGACCCAGGGTGGAATTATTGAAAAAGAGGCATCCATTCATCGTTCCAACGTCATGCTGTTTTGTGATAAGTGTGATAAACCGGTTCGATGTGGAGTGCGAAAAATGGGCGATAACAGAACTGTTCGCTACTGTAAACAGTGCGAAGAGCTTTTTGATAAGTAGTTGACCCCGGAGGGCAAAGCTAGATGGGCTTGTTTAAGGAAAAATATCAGCAGGAAGTCGTGCCGGCCATGCGCAAAAGATTTGCTTATGGTAATATCATGGAGATTCCGCGCCTGGAAAAGGTAGTGGTTAACATGGGCCTCGGAGAGGCGGTACAGAATGTGAAAATTCTCGAATCAGCGGTTGCCGAAATGGCGGCTATAACCGGACGTAAACCGGTTATTACTAAGGCCCGGAAATCGATTGCGCAATTTAAATTACGTGAAGGGATGCCGATTGGCTGTATGGTAACGTTGCGCCGTGAAGTCATGTATGAATTTCTCGAAAGATTGATCAATGTTGTTCTGCCTCGGGTGCGTGACTTCAAGGGCATCTCCGGGAAAGCATTCGATGGACGGGGTAACTACTCTATGGGTTTTCGTGAACAGTTGGTATTTCCTGAGATTGACCTCGAAAATGTTGATAAAATCAAGGGTATGAATATCGCTGTAGTAACGACCGCAAAAAACGATGAAGAAGGTCGTGAGTTATTAAGCCTGTTTGGTTTTCCATTCCGGAAATGATTTTTTTACCGGTTGTCCCATGTTTTGTCCGGGGCCGGTAACCTAGGAGTAGTTTGATGGCTAAAAAGTCAATAATGGTCAAAGCTTTTCGACCAAAGAAATTTGCAGTACGGGAATACAATCGTTGTCCGTTATGTGGGCGTCCTCGGGGATACTATCGCAAATTCGATATGTGTAGAATCTGCTTTAGAACGCTGTCGTCACAAGGCGAGATTCCTGGAGTAATAAAATCCAGTTGGTAGTCAAACTGAGTAATAAACATTTTTAAAAGGTGAGTAAAATGTCGGCAACCGATTTGATCGCTGATATGTTGACCAGGATTCGTAATGCGAAGATGGTCAATTTAGAAAAAGTTGATATTATCTTGACTAAGATGAATAAAAGTCTGGCCGAGATACTTAAAGAAGAGGGCTATATCAAGAACTTTAAAGTCCTGAGTGGTGAAGTTCAAGGTACATTACGGCTTTATCTTAAATATGACGAGCAGGGTCGATCGATTATCAATGGCATCCGCCGCGAGAGTCGTTGTGGTTTGCGTCGTTATGTCAAACATAACGAAATCCCGGTAATTCGCAATGGACTTGGAACCAGTATCCTTTCGACTTCGAAAGGGGTGGTCAGTGGCGAACAAGCTGCGAAGCTTCAAGTTGGTGGCGAATATATCTGCTCTGTCTGGTAAATAGCGTTTAGGTTGTGGGGATAAAAGATGTCTCGTATCGGTAAAAAAGAGATTCTGCTGCCGCAGGGCGTTGATGTATCTGTGGCAGATGGAGTGGTTAAAGTCAAGGGGCCTAAAGGTAGTTTGCAGCAGGTTCTGGTTGATCGAGTGGGCGTTGATGTCAACGGCCAGACGGTAAATGTAACCCGGGTAACTGATGATCGTCGTTCACGTTCATTGCACGGTTTGATGCGGGCTTTGTTAGCTAACATGGTTACCGGCGTAAGTGAGGGGTTCAGCAAGTCTCTAGAGATCAAAGGAATTGGATACAAAGCTGCGGTTAAGGGTAGTACTCTTGATCTGGCTTTGGGCTTCTCCCATCCTATTGCTTACCCGATACCGGATGGGATTACTATCTCAGTAGAAAAAGAGAAGGTTCTTGTTCAAGGGATTGATAAACAGCTGGTTGGGGCCGTAGCGGCCGATATCAGATCTTTTCGTCCGGTCGAACCCTACAAGGGTAAAGGCATAAAATATACAGACGAATACGTAATTCGTAAAGCCGGTAAGGCTGGTAAATAGATTCTTTTGAGGTGATGTGGTGGATCTGAAGGCGAAAAAAAGACATATAAGAGAGAAGAAAAAGCGGAAGATCAGGGGTACCATCAGCGGCAGTGCAGCGCGGCCGAGGCTCTCGGTTTTTAAATCCGCCAAGAATATATATATTCAGGCAATTGACGATGTTCAACAAACAACCCTGGCGGCGGCTTCTACTCTTGAGAAGGATTTTTCCCTCTCATCGGGAGGAAATCGGTTAGCTGCGAAAGAGGTTGGACGTCTTATTGCTGAGCGCTTGCAAGCCTGCGATATTAAGGAAGTTGTCTTTGATCGCAATGGTTTTATCTATCATGGGCGTATCAAAGAGCTTGCCGATGCCGCTCGTGAGGCTGGATTGAAATTTTAGTTCTGATTTGGAACAAGCTTTATCGAAAACTGAAAATTATGGAGGTGTGGCTTGGAAAAGCCCAGATTTCTTGAGGATGAAGTAACTGAACGGGTGGTCAAGATCAACCGGGTTGCTAAGGTTGTAAAAGGTGGTCGGCGATTCAGTTTCAGCGCTTTGGTTGTTGTTGGTGACGGCAAAGGGCAGATTGGTTTCGGTTTGGGAAAGGCCAATGAAGTGCCTGAAGCCGTTCGCAAAGGTACTGAAGCTGCTAAGCGTCAAATGGTACAAGTTGCGCTGGTTGGCAATACAATTCCCTACCAGGTAGTCGGTAATTATGGCGCTGGAAAGGTTCTGTTGCGTCCGGCTTCTCCGGGAACCGGGGTTATTGCTGGTGGGGCGGTCAGGGCCGTGTTGGAGTCAGCCGGGGTCAAAGATATTTTGACCAAATGTATCGGTTCCAACAACCCTCATAATGCAGTACGAGCTACTGTCGATGGCCTTATGCAGCTTCAGAGTGTTGAGCAGGTTTCCCGTAACCGGAATAAACAACTTAAGCTTAACAGTTAGTCGCAAGCTACAGGTTTACGGCACAAACTCTATATTCTGAAAAGTATGGACACTGGAGTGAGAAAATGAGTACCCTAAAGATAACATTGAAGAAAAGCTGCGCCGGTCGTTTGATAAAGCACAGGAAAACGGCTGAGGCTTTAGGTTTGCGTAAAATTCGACAGAGCGTAACCTTGACTGAAACTCCGCAGATTGCCGGAATGGTGCGTAAGATTTCTTATATGGTAGATGTCGAAAGAGGCTGACAGATTTAAGCTGTCTTAAGAGTTGAGGAAATAAATGGTCAATTTATCTTCATTGCCGGCTGATAGTGGAGCCGCTAAAAATAGAAAAAGAGTTGGACGTGGTTCCGGTTCCGGAAATCAAAAAACTGCCGGACGTGGACATAAAGGACAAAAATCTCGTTCCGGTGGTGGTATCCATCCCTGGTTTGAGGGTGGCCAAATGCCTCTGCAGCGGCGGATACCCAAGCGTGGTTTCACCAATATTTTTCGTCAAGAGTACGCAATAGTCAACGTCCATCAGCTAAATTGTTTTGAAGATGGCAGTATTGTTGATGCGGCCGCGTTAAAGCTACAGGGTTTGGTAAATGAGCGAGAAACTCGTATCAAACTCTTGGGTAACGGCCTTCTAAATAAGAAATTGACGGTTAAGGTTACAGCTTGCAGTGCCACCGCAATTGAAAAGGTTAAGCAGGCCGGCGGTCTGGTAGAGGAGGCTAAGCTTGCTTAAGGGCATTGAAAATATCGGCAATATTCCAGAGTTGCAGAAACGTCTTGGTTGGACGTTCCTTTTTCTCTTTGTCTATCGCATCGGTATTCACGTGCCGACTCCGGGTATCGATGGTCAGGCACTAGCTGCCTTTTTTGTTCAGGCTAAAGGCACGCTTCTGGGTATGTTCGACATGTTTTCCGGAGGTGGACTGAGTCGTTTGTCGGTATTCGCATTGGGGATTATGCCCTACATCAGTGCTTCTATTATATTAGAATTGCTGGCGATGGTTGTACCTCACCTTGAGCAGTTGAAAAAAGAGGGTGAAGCTGGACAGCGGAAAATTAGCCGCTACACTCGTTATGGAACAATTTTACTGAGTGTTATCCAGAGTTTCGGTATTGCGGTCGGACTTGAAAGTATGCAAGGACCGGCAGGAGAGATGATTGTCATGTTTCCGGGTTGGGGCTTCAGGATCTTGACCATCATTACCCTGACTACCGGTACCGCTTTCATTATGTGGATTGGTGAACAGATTACTGAACGAGGTATTGGTAACGGTATTTCGTTAATCATTTTTGCCGGTATTGTAGCGCGGGGGCCGGCGGCGATTATTAACTCAGTTCGCCTGATAAAAACCGGTGAAATGAGTCTTTTTATTATGATGTTTATCATCATACTCATGGCGGCAACCATTGCGGCGATTGTCTATGTTGAGATGGCTCAACGCCGAATACCGATCCAGTATGCCAAACGCGTACAGGGAAGGCGTATGGTAGGTGGTCAGAGTACGCATTTGCCGTTAAAAATCAATACCGCCGGTGTTATTCCGCCGATTTTTGCATCATCTATCATCATGTTTCCGGCAACTATCGCAGGCTTTATTGATATTCCGATCATGAAAAAGTTTACGGCAGCCTTTGTCCCGAGTAGTATCTCGTATAATTTTGTCTATGTCGTGTTGATTTTTATCTTCTGTT
>JAGGWR010000207.1 GCA_021163445.1 Candidatus Tharpella aukensis | reverse complement strand
TCCCTCATCCTGCAAGGACAAAAAAGTAGCCGCAATGCCAAAAAAGAGAGGGTCACCGGAAGCTAAAACAACGATTTCAGACTCTTTAGCAAGCAATAATAGTTTTGCCGCCTGTTTGCGGGCGTGAGCACCTAATACAACTTTTTCGCCTTGATGATCGGGAAACCAGTCGAGCAGACGCTGACCACCAGCTAGAATTTCGGCCTCTGAAATCCGTTTCAGCATAGCCACAGTCAAATCATTGGGACAAAGACCGCATCCGATAATTGTAAGACTCATTATTTATGGCCTAATCCGGCGTTGCCGGAACTAAATGAACGTCCAACATTGAACGTTCAACGTCGAACAAAAACACGCTGACGCGTTTAATATGACCTTCTTCATCCCAACTTCGACGTTGAATGTTGAATGTTCGATGTTCGATGTTCAATTGTGATTCCCGTTCTAACTCTTTCCCTCACCCGCTCTTGCGCCAGCTCGCAAATCATCTTTCTGCCATCGTGACCTCGCCGGGTTTTATTATGATCAAATTCACCCCAACGGTCACTAAAAGCTGTGGCAATTTTTTCATCCAAGATCAACACTGTATCGAAATTGGGGCTGGTCGGCTCGACTCCTTCAAGTTTGAGTAACGGTGGTGGTGCTACCGACTGACCGCCATAGGCTAAGATTTCAGCTTCGAGCTGTGTTCTTGCAGATGGCTGACAAAGAAGAAGAATTCGTTCACCCAACAGAGCACTCCACTTTTCGGTCAACGTAAAACGGGTGGTCTCGCCAACCATAAAGAGACCGGGCAGTTCGTGGTCGCGGTCTTTGATCAACTCTTCGATATCTCCCAAACTGCCGCGAACTACTTCTTGCGATGAGGTACTTGCACCCCAGACCACGGCAGCCGGTTCAGTCGCTAGACGCCCTCTTTTTTTAAGGTTTTCCACCAACTCCCCGATACGCGCCATAGCCATAAAGAAAACCACCGGCCGGGGCGGCCGTTTCAAGTAGGGGCCATAAACCGGATCAGGTTCCGGTTCACTATTCTTCTGGGCATGGCGTGGGGTTAATACGGTAAAACCGCGAGAAATATGGCGACGGGTAAGAAACATTCCGGTTCCCGTGGTCGCCGCCAGCAGGCTGCTGACTCCGGGAATGACTCGATAAGGCAGAGAATAACGATCAAAAGTTTCAACCTCTTCGGCCAAACGCCCGAAAATTCCCGGATCGCCACCTTTCAAACGAACCACACGCAGGCCCTGACGGGCATAATCAGCCAGTTTTTCACATATTTCCCGTTGCCCGCAACTGTGGTGACCACTACGTTTTCCGACATAGACAGCTTTCGCCGTCGCCGGAATTTCGGCTAACAGGGAATCGGCGACTAAAGCATCGTAAAGACAAACCTCACAATAACGCAAAGCCTCTTGCCCGGCTACTGTACAAAGACCGGGATCGCCGGGGCCGCCGCCGACAAAAACAACGCTCGCGACATAAAAAGAGCGCAGGATCAAAAGAAGCTGATGATCTTTTTTGAAAAAGAGGGCCGGAATATTATCGTCTGCCGGAAGCAAGGTCTCATCCTGACGCTGACGCGGGACAAACCACTCGATATCGGTCGGCAAATTTTCAATCCCTTGTGCCAATGGCAGTAAAATCCCGTCAAATTTATCATCACCATCGAGTCGAACAAATGGATTTTCAGCATCGTCTTGAAAAGCCTCATCGACTACATCAACTCCGAGACTTTGAAAACTTTGTAAAATATCGCTGACCGCATCCGAGTTTTGCTCAAGTCCGTATAAAGCCAGTCGGATAACTCTTTTTTTATTTATTGTCATAAAACATTCCTAAGAAAACGCTGCAATTCGTTTTTCACATCCCGAGAACGACTACAACTCTCGCCGTCACTGGAAACGGCAACCGTGACCCCTTTATGAGTAAAACGGGCAGGAGTAATAAAATCTCCGTTATCCCAGTTTTTATCGACCGCCGCCGCCAGGATACCTCGTTTTTGGGCAAAGCGCAAAATCTCGGCATTGACGTCGGCATCATCAGTTGCGGCATAAACAAGAAAGATATTTTCAAGATCAGTTTCGGTAAAGGCTCGGCGATTAACAACAATAATACCTTCACTGACGGCTTGTTCAATTTCCGGTACCAGGAGCGGAGCCACAACCGTTACCTGAGCCCCGCAATCAAATAAACCCTTAATCTTGCGCCAGGCCACCGCACCCCCGCCAACAACCAGGCAGAAACGATGTTCAAGAGCGATAAAAATCGGGTAATATGGACTTTTCTGCGACATTATTTAAGCGCCCCCAACTTTGTAAAAAATTTCCTTGCGGATCATAAAGGCGAAGCTCCAGCCTAACCTTGCCGACCCACCGCTTTAACTCCGCAAGTGCTTTGCACCCCAGATAATCCTGCATTAAAATTACCTCTTGCGGAGAAAGGTACGAGAAGGCCTCGCGAACACTGGCACTTTGTCGACAGCGGCTGACAACATCATCATCAAAACTTAAGTTTCCAGCAATTACAGCCAGATCCTGACAATCGTAACGTACGGTATGGGCGTGGGTATACTCCAAACCGG
>JAGGWR010000054.1 GCA_021163445.1 Candidatus Tharpella aukensis | reverse complement strand
TTAGGATCTTGCACCCTGAGCGATTGCGAGAAAAAAACTCGCAGGATGCAATCAACTTCATACAACGAGGAAAAAATCATGGATTATCAGGAAATTTCATTTACAAGCAAAGGATCTGTGGGTTACCTGACACTCAACAACGCCGGAAAGGTTAACGCTCTCTCGGTCCAAATGATCAAAGAGATCATCTCGCAGCTAACTGAAGTCGCCGATGATGAATCAATAAAAGTGATTGTTTTGAAAGCCGCCGGCCGCCATTTCTGCGCTGGACACTACTTGGCTGAAATGGTTGATGCCGGGGTTAAGGAGTACAAATTCATCTTTGATCAGTGTACAAAAATGATGATGCTGATTCATGAAATACCACAAATCGTCATCGCTCAGGTTCAAGGCATCGCCACAGCGGCCGGTTGTCAATTGGCGGCCTGGTGCGATCTGATCGTCGCTGAAAAGGGGGCTCGTTTTTCTACCCCAGGAGTCAAAATTGGTCTTTTTTGCACCACCCCGATGGTTGCTATTACCCGAGCTATCGGCCGCAAAGCGGCGATGGAGATGCTGGTTACGGGTCGGGAATTTCCGGCAGCCGAAGCTAAAGAGATAGGTCTCATCAACCGGGTGGTGCCACTTGAGGAACTTGACCAAACCACTACAGAACTGGCCGAACAGATCGCCGAAGCCAGCGGTTTTGCCCTGGCCATCGGCAAACAAGGTCTCTACGCCCAAGCTGATATGAGCGATGCTCAAGCCTTCCACTACGCCAAACATACGATTGTTATGAACAATCTCTCAGAGGATGCCCAGAACGGCATCAAAGCTTTTCTGGAGAAAAAGAGACCGGTGTGGAAAAACCGCTGATAAATTTGTCTCTATGTGTGTTCATCTGTGGTTAAAAAAGCGGAACCACAAGTGAACCCAAATGAACCCAAACATGAGAACTATTTTACTTATGGCCAGCCCTTTAAACAACTAGGCTTTGCTGCCACCAAAGATCAGCACGTTCCGTAATCTCATTCAGGGAGTTTGCGATTTTGCGGCGCAGCTCTTCCAACTCTTCAGGCGAAGCCGCTTTGGGAATCATAACCGGTTCGCCGAAAATAACTACCAGAGGTGAAAAAGGAAAGGGAATCATAAAACGATCCCAGGAAGCAAAAATTTTATGGCGTTTAGCGCTGTAAGTAAAGGGCAATATCGGAACACCGGTCGCCTGAGCAATCTTTAAAGTTCCCATTTTCAGTTTTCGGGCTGGCCCCTTGGGACCGTCACCGAGCATCCCGGCACAAGTTGAGGGTTGATTACGCATCACCTCAATGAGCTGAAACATGGCCGTTGCCCCGCCGCGACTGGAACTTCCGCGAACCGTGTCAAAACCGAGACGATGAACCGCACCGGTTGCCAGTTCGCCGTCTTTACTACGGCTGATCATAATAGTTATCATCCGCCGATTGCGCATGATAAAAAGATTTAAAAGACGCTGGTGCCAAGTGACATAAACACAACCTTGGCCGCCCGCCGCCAACTCAGCCTCAAATTCACCATTAATAACTGTAATCGCCGAGCATGATTTTCCCCACCAGCGAAGCAATCCGGCCGCTGCTACCGGCACAAAATGCAAACTTTTACTTTTCAGCCAACGGCTGATCGGTGAAGATGATGACATCAGATAATTACTGAGTATGCTGAGTCAAAATTTGCATCAGATGAGCTGCCACCGGCGGCGCTTCAATGATCCGAGAACCGGAGAAAACATCACCAGCCGTCAAACCCATGAGACCATAAAATTTGTCGGTTGCATCGTAGTCGATCTGGAGGGCGGAACCGGCCAGTGAGACCCCGGCAAAAAGACCTCGGGAACGAGAATAAGTATAAACTTCAGCGCCCAACTTGATATCAGTTCCAGCTGACATACTGCGACCAACCGGACCGGCTGCCGCAGCGGCGTCAGCCCCCAGAGTAAATTTACCTCTAGTCAAACGCTCAACACTCTGCAAACTTTTAAAAACTATAATTGCATCAATCGATTGAACCCCGATCTGAAATCCGAAACTGCCGCCTGCTAAGGTTACAAAAACCGGATTTGACCAACTCCCATCGGGTCGACGTTCCATCACCACACCCCAGCCATAGCGCCCTCCGGCGATAAATCCAGCTTTGATAATGCCGGGAACAATGGCAATCGCCTGAGCATTTCGCATCAAAATTGGCGGTGCCGCATTTTCCGGGATTTTAACAAATTGCCGGATAACATCAGCACAAACCTCAACCTTGGCAACCTCTTTCGCATTACTGGCACAAATCCCGGTAGCCGGAAACAAAAGAACCGAAGCAAAAAAGAACAGGATAATTTTACGACAACGCATTATATTTTCTCCTTAAAATTAGGGTTCACTGAGCCCTAAAATAGTGAGCTTTTTTGATTCCGTCAAGAGATAAGTGATTCACACCTTGTCGTCCAGGCGGAAATATGCTAGTCAAACCTTGATACAATTAAAATAACTGGATTCCGGCTTTCGCCAGAATGACGTTTCAAGAAGGATTCCAAACGGAGAAAAAGATGATTGCAAACAAAGAACATCAGGCCCTCTATCATGGAACCAGTTCTAACGATATAAAGCGCCTGGTCAGCGGTCGACATCACGATCCCCACTCGATTCTGGGACAACATCCGGTTACAGCTCAAGAACAGGTTATAAGAGCCTGGCACCCTCAAGCCCAGGCGGTTGAAATTCTGGTTTCCGGCCCAAATACCACCCCGGAACCGATGATAATGATTGATGAAGCTGGCCTTTTCGCCCGGCTTGTCAAAAGCTCTACTTCTCTCACGTATAAATTAATTTTTCATTTTTCAGACAGTTCAGCCTGGACAACCCCCGACCCCTACGCCTTTACTCCCGGCTTAGGGGAACTCGACCTGCACTTAATCAACGAGGGCCGCCACCAACGTCTCTACGATCATCTAGGAGCCCACCCGACAAATCGCAAAGGCCTCGACGGAGTCAGTTTTGCCCTCTGGGCTCCCAATGCCGAACGTGTCAGTATTGTTGGTGATTTCAATCAATGGGACGGCTTACGCAACCCCATGCGCTCTCTGGGGAGTTCCGGCATCTGGGAACTCTTCATGCCTGAACTTTCCCCTGAAACTATCTACAAATATGAAATCCGTACCCCCAAGGGTGACCTGCGCCTGAAAACCGACCCTCTGGCATTCAGAATGGAACTGCGCCCAAAAACCGCATCTCAGGTTTTCGACCAGAAAAAATTTGTATGGGATGATAGCGAGTGGGAGAAAAATCGAGCTTTACGGCAGACGACAACCGCACCTCTGGTGATCTACGAGGTTCATCTCGGCTCCTGGAAGAGATGCCCGGAAGATAATAATCGTTGGCTAAACTACCGTGAACTGGCACCACAATTGGTCGCTCATGTCAAAGAGCTGGGTTTCACCCATATTGAATTGCTGCCGATCAGCGAGTATCCCTTTGACGGCTCCTGGGGCTATCAGGTCAGCGGCTACTACGCCCCGACCAGCCGTTACGGCACGCCTGATGATTTTAAATTTTTTGTTGACTACTGCCACCAGCACGAAATCGGCATTATTTTAGACTGGGTTCCGGCCCATTTCCCTAAAGATGATTTCAGCCTGCGCCTCTTTGACGGCAGCGCCCTCTATGAACATGCCGATCCTCGTAAAGGAGAACATCCCGATTGGGGAACCCTGATTTTTAATTTCGACCGCCCCGAAGTCGTCAATTTTCTCATCGCTAACGCCTTTTTCTGGTTTGAGCAATACCACATTGACGGTCTCCGGGTTGACGCCGTCGCCTCAATGCTCTATCTCGACTACAGCCGCAAAGCCGGCGAATGGCTGCCCAATCATCTCGGCGGCCGCGAAAATCTTGAAGCGATCACATTTTTAAAACACCTTAACAGTGACATAGACAAACTCTATCCCGATCGCCTGATGATCGCCGAAGAATCGACGAGTTGGCCGGGCGTCAGCCAGCCAGCGGAACTCGGGGGTTTAGGTTTCAAGTACAAATGGAATATGGGCTGGATGAACGACACGCTCGATTTTTTTGCCATCGACCCCCTCTATCGTTCATACCACCATAACCAGATCACATTTTCAATTATCTACGCCTTCAGTGAACACTTCCTGCTACCCTTTTCTCACGACGAGGTCGTTCACGGCAAAGGCTCGCTTTTCACTAGAATGCCCGGTGACGATTGGCAGAAATTTGCCAACCTGCGCCTTTTATTAAGCTATCAATTTACCCATCCGGGTAAGAAACTCCTCTTCATGGGCAACGAGCTGGCCTCTGATAAAGAGTGGAATTTTGCTGCAAGCCTTGACTGGCACCTGCTCGAAAAAGACGAAAGGCGGCAAAAATTCTTCCATTTCTGCCGTGATCTCATCCACCTCTACCGCCAACTCCCGGCCCTCTGGCAAAAAGATGATGAGGATTTTAGTTTTTCCTGGATCGACTGTCACGACCACAAAAATTCAATTATCGCCTATCAGCGCCGTGGAGAAGAAGGAGAGACAATCATCTGCATTCTCAACCTGACCCCGTTAACCCACAACAATTATCGTATCGGCCTGCCTCACACCGGCGGCTACCGGGAACTGTTTAATTCCGACGCCGCCATCTACGGCGGTAGCAATCAGGGAAATCTGGGCAAAATCATTAGCGAAGATATCCCGTTTCACAATTTACCGGCCTCAGCAGCCCTAACCATTCCCCCCTTGGGAGTTTTAATCCTGAGCGCTGATCCGGTATCAGATCAACCCTGAATTGAACTACTATTACCCGACTCGCACCCATGCCACATAAAAAACAGTATTCGCCGCAAAGACGCAGAAAAAGCAAAAAAACTTTGCGCCCTCTACGCCTCGGCGGTGAAAAAAATTATGAGTCATCTTCAGGAAAAAACCGGGGTCAGAATATGTTTTTTTACGATTTATCATAAAAATCTACTAGCTTTTCCAAAGCTAGTAACAATAACTCCTTTCTTAGCTCTGGTTGCGGCCACATAGAGCAGGGCTCTTTCATGGGTTTCGGTTTCCTTCAGGATCACCTGATCGGTTGATTGATTCCAGCCGGTTTCCAGGGGGACTATGCCATCGTTCACTCCTGCGATAATAACCCGGTCGAACTCTAAACCTTTAACACGGTGCATGGTGGCAAGGCGTACGCCTTTTTTTCTATGATCCTCGGCCTCGCTTCTACGGATGAAGCAGGTATCTTTTCCCTTGGCTTTTAGCGCTCCTTCATATTGCTTTAACAGGTTGTTAGTTCGGGCAACCAGACATACGCCGTTAATATCCCCATCACTCTTTTCAACTTGATCCAGGTAGTCAATAATCACATCCAGTTCCTGTTGAAATGATGAACAAGTTTTTATTATGGGCACCATCCCATGAAGAAGGGATTTGTACCCTTTCTGATCATCAAGCTCACCATCAAGATCATCAAAATTAACGCCTTTGAGTAAATTGACCGCCCAGCGCCGGTTTTCTTCAGTCGTGCGATAGTTGATTCTAAGTTTTCGGCCCCGCCCCTTGATATTAATTCCACATTGACCCAAAACAACCTTGTGGCGGTATATCCGTTGATGAGCATCGCCAACAATGAAAATATCATTTTTCTGTTCACCACCAGACACGATCTGCCGAATCAACCTGAAGGC
>JAGGWR010000043.1 GCA_021163445.1 Candidatus Tharpella aukensis | reverse complement strand
TCCATCTGAGCAAGGGAGGCCATTACGTGAAAAAAAAACCTGCCCGCTGGCGAGGTGGTATCAATTCCATCGGTAATGCTCTGAAAGTGAATACCGTCCTCCTCAAGCTTTCCCACCAAGTCTATTAGTCCCTTTAAATTGCGCCCCAATCGATCAAGCTTCCAGATCACAAACGTATCGCTTGATCGCAGATGGGAAAGCGCATCGTCTAGCCCGGGTCTCATTTTGTGTATACCCGATAATTTGTCTGAAAACATTCTCGAACAGCCTGCTTTCTTTAAGGCATCAAATTGCAAATCCAGATTTTGATCTTCTGAAGAGACACGGGCATAACCTATCAACATGGAATTTTATCCTTTCTCAAAACTCATTTTTATTATAGTAAATTGAGAAATATATTTCAAGAAACCTTTTTGAGAATAAAAATGGACATTTTGAAGGTGTTCTTGGCCAAAGATAAATCTTTTATCAAAAACGACCGTTTTTAAGAAAACAGGACCACCTATGGCTGATCCCGGGAAAAGGCTAAAAATACTCACCGATAGTGAGATTAAAGAGTTGTATGGCCTACCCGAATTTAATGTTGAGGAAAGGGCAAAGTATTTTGCACTCAGTCGGGCAGAAGAAAATGTATTAAGTTCTCTACGATCAATCCGGTCGAAAATTTACTTCATATTGCAGTTAGGGTATTTCAAGGCAAAGAAAATGTTTTTTGTTTTCTCTTACCGTGAGGTTGAAGAGGACATTGAGTATATCCTGCACAAATATTTCTATCGCCATGGTCATGAGTTAAGGGACATCGAAGTGTCAAAGCCCACTCGCTTGAGTCAACAGAGGCAAATTTTAGAACTGCATAGATATCGTGTTGCGACAGAAGAGACCAGAGAGAAATTGGAGGAGAAAGCCAATTTTTTTGTGTCCATTCACTCTAAACCTATCTATATTTTTCGTGAATTGCTTAGTTACTTGGAAACTCATCGTGTCGTCACTCCCGGCTACAGTGTTATGCAGAATATTGTTGGGAAAGCGCTTACGACCGAAATGACCCGCCTTGTAACGGCGATTTCTCAATATATTTCTGAAGAGAATTACGAAGCCTTTGAAAAAATTCTAAGTGCTGAGGAAGGTGGGCTTTATGAACTTACTCTATTGCAAAAAGAGCCGAAGGACTTCAGCTATAAAGAAATATCTCAAGAAATCAAGAAATTAGAAGTCCTCAAGTCTGTCTATAATCTAGCAGAAGAGTTTTTGCCTAATGTCAGGATCTCAAACGAAAACATCAAATATTATGCCTCATTGGTAGAGTATTATACCGTTCAAAAGATGAAGCGAATCAACAGGGAGACGGCTTACTTATATCTGCTCTGCTTCATATTTATCCGGTACCAGAAAATTAATGACAATTTGACCAAAACCTTCCTCTATTACGTGAGCCAATTTCTTGCCAACGCAAAGCAGATCGCCAAAGAAAAAGTATATGAATACACAGTTGAGGGGAACAAATATGTCAAAGAGGCAGGGCGGCTCATAGAATTATACATAAATGATAATATCCCGAAGGATACGACATTTGAAGACATACAGGAAATAGCCTTCTCCATTCTGGAAAAAGACAAAATACCTTTTCTTTCCAAATTCATCTCCAAAACAAAGATTGATGTCGCCGACTATGAATGGAATCATTATGTGGCCGAATCTTCGAAATTTAAGAAGAATATTAGACCACTCTTTCTAAATCTTGAATTTAAGAGCCAGATCGAAGAAGATCCACTTCTTGAAGCTGCAACTTTTCTCAAAGATTCATTTCTTAAGAATAAAAGTTTAAGCCAGATCAAAAAGCAAAATTTTCCACAGGAGTTTATCCCCAAAAAAATAAAACGCTACATCTTCGAATCACGGGAAGTTAAAAGAAAAGGAAAGAAACGTAAGATAAAAGCGATAAATGGCGACAAGTATGAGTTTTTGGTTTATCGCCTCTTAAAAAATCGTCTTGATGCGGGAGAGATATTCATAAGGAACAGTCTGAATTTTAAGAGTTTTGAGGATGATCTCGTTGATAATGAATACTGGGAGAAGAACAAGGAACAATTGATTAAGGATCTCGATATTCCCTTTTTGCAGATGTCGATTGATGACATATTGGCTTCTTTTGAAGAAGAACTTGAGAGCTCCCTGGAAGCCGTCAACGTACGAATAAAGGAAGGGAAAAATAAGGACATCAAGATCACCGGGAAGGGGAATAATATCAAGTGGAGCCTTCCGTACAAAAAGGAAGAAGAGTCCGTAAACAATCTTATCTATGAGCAATTTCGCCAAATAGGAGTTAACGATTTGCTTTATTTTGTTGATGAGCACTGCGACTTTATATCTTCTTTCACTCATATCTTGGACAGATATGTTAAAAATGAGATCGAAGATCACAGGATTATTGCCGGCATTGTCGCCTTTGGTACCAATATTGGTCTTTCCAAAATGGCTGAAATTTCTGATATGAACTATCAAGAGATTGTGCCCACTGCTAACAACTTCATAAGGCTCGAAACTCTTAAAAAGGCCAATGACAAAATTAGTAATGTTATGGCCACGTTGCCAGTTTTTAAATATTTCAATATCAGAGAAGAAACCATTCATTCCAGCAGTGATGGACAAAAATATGAAACTCAATTTAACACCATCAACTCCCGGTACTCCCCCAAATACTTTGGCCTGAAGAAAGGAATATCAGCTTACACTATGGTAGCAAATCATATTCCCGTGAATGCCAAAATTATTGGGGCCAACGAACACGAAAGCCATTACGTTTTTGATCTACTCTTCAATAACTCATCAGAAATCATTTCCGACCGGCATTCAACAGATACCCATGGTACGAATCAAGTAAATTTTATCCTTCTCCATGTTTTCGGGCATATGTTCGCACCACGTTACGCCAAACTCGGTAGTAGGTCCAAAATGATATATGGCTTTAAGAATCCAAAGCAGTACGGAGATTATCTGCTCAAACCCATTCGTAAAATTAACGCCAAGCTCATCAAGGAAGAGTGGGAAAACATTTTGAAAATCTTTGTCTCTCTCGGTTTCAAATCTTCGACACAAAGTACCATTATCAGGAAACTAAGTTCCTATGCACGAAAGAACAGAACCAAAAAAGCTTTTTGGGAACTGGATAATATTGTAAAAACACTTTATATCCTTAAGTACGTTGATTCTATAGAGCTTAGACGCAATGTTCAAAAGGCCCTGAACCGAGGCGAAGCCTACAACAAGCTCAGGAAGGCTGTCTTTTACGCATTCTTTGGAAAATTCCGTGTGAAAACAGAACTGGAACAGCAGATATGGAGTGAATGTACCCGGCTTATCACCAATGCTATCATTTTCTATAATGCATATATTCTTTCGGAATTACTCAAGAAGAAAGAAGCGAATGATATGGCTGAGACCGATTTTATAAAAGCAATCTCGCCGGTAGCATGGAGGCATATAAACCTATACGGAGTATATGAATTTCACAGGAAAGCGAGTTTTATAAATATATCAGAAATCATTAACAATCTTGATGAGAAATCAATGGGGATTCATCTGACAGAAGGCTCCAGATATTTGAACTGAAATTCCTTATTTTACCTTTTTGCGGCGTTGGTCAAAAATACCCAAATTCTGGATGAGGCCATGGATCCATGACAATATTGGACACTGAACAGGTGGCGATCCATTCTTTGCATCAACCGGTCGACCATATTACTGGTTCGATGGGCTTTCGGGTGTTCATACAACATGTCGTCCATAAAAAGTTACCATTTTGAACATAAAATCACGAGGTATATTGTAAGAATATTTCCAGTCAAAATATATGGCCGAAGGCCGAAAACTATTTCGAGGGCGGACAGATGGCAAAAGTATCCTTTCCAAAACCTGTTGTCAATACGGAAAGATCTGCCGGGCCAACCGAATAGTCGGGTTCTATGTCACTATCGCAATCGCTAATGCAAATTCCATATTCCTGAGCAAGCACAGCAAGATCAGAGCCGTCGATATCATTATCGTCATCATGGTCAGCCTCGCAAGGATAGAAAATCCTGACGTCATCTATATACCAGCCAGAGGCTATGGAGAAAGCAGGATGATGACAAAATGCTAATTGAATTTTTTGCCCTGCATAATCGGAAATATCAAAATAATTGTAAAGCCAATCAACTGAAGTACCGTTTATCCAATCTGAACTTAGATCATTCCAGGCTGACCACTGGTCACTTGTTTCATCATAAACAGACAATTGCAGCCAACCTCCATCAGCGTTTGATGGATATATATACCAATGCCAGAAACCAATATATATCTCTCCTTCATAAAATAAATCTTGTAAAGATATAATAGGACTTATCAGTCTGCTAATTTCACCTGATCCAATATAGTCCCCATCAAGAACGGTGCCTGCACATTGACTGCCATTATGGGCTCTTTCTGGACCTGCTAATGGCACGCCTACTTCCCAAACCCCGTTATCTGTTTGCCAGTCTCCCCAGCTGCATTCAAAACTACCGTCAAATTCCGACTCTTCTTGAGTTCTAAAATTCCATATGGTTGACCAGGCACTTGTTCCTGCATCATTTGTAGCGTTTATGCGCCAATAATAAGAGGTGCAGGGCGATAAATGCTCAAGTTGGTAAATTGTGTCAATCAATCCTGACTGATCAACAACGAAAGAAGAAAAGTCAGGCAAAGTTGAAATCTGCAGACTATACGATGTTATATTAGAGGAAGGATGCCAAGAGCATGAGAGATCAAGCGGTTGTTCAACTGAATTGTTCACAGGAGCAGTCCGAATAGGCCAATAAGGTGAAGGAGAATAATCCCAATCATGTAAACTGTATTGTCCGTAATCACTCCACCAGTCATATTCATTTTTTACCACAACCGTTCCATCATTTTTCAAGCCAACTAAGCTGCTGCTTACTTGTATAATATTATTCCAATTGGATATATCATCCAGATTGCCAGTACTCACAACTGAACCATCTGATTTTACACCATAGGTATTTGCATGAGCGGCAATAATATAAATAATATCCGACCATATAGAAACATCGCATTGATTATAATCATTGTCACCCACAGCTACAACAGTACCATCTTCTCGCAGACCAACCGAATGATAATCACCTGCAGAAACATTGGTTATATCTGTCCATGAAGAAACGTCGCATTGACCACTATATTGGTAGCCAACCGCCAATACCGTTCCATCCTTTTTCAGTCCCAGAGTATGGTAAGCTCCAGCTGCAACCTGTTTAATATCACTCCATGAAGAAACGTCGCATCGACCATAGCTGTTATTACCCACAGCTACAACAGTACCATCTTCTCGCAGGCCAACTGAATGATATATACCGGCAGAGATATTAGCTATATCCGTCCATGTTGAAACGTCACAGTCATATTGGTAGCCAACCATAAGTACCGTTCCGTCCTTTTTTAACCCCAGAGTATGGTAAGCTCCAGCTGCAACCTGTTTAATATCACTCCATGAAGAAACATCACATTGACCATATGTATTTTCTCCTTGAGCTATAACTGTACCATCTGATTTGAGACCAACAGTAAAGCCAACAGTAAAATCATAGCCTGAAATCTGTATAATATCTCGCCATGGTTTAAAATTGCACTGCCAATACTCATTATTTCCAGTACCTATGAGTTGCCCATCTACTTTAATGCCTACAGTATGATAATCGCCAGCAGCCAACTCAACTATATTCTCCCATGGGCTAACATCGCACTGGCCTTCACTGCTATCGCCTACGGCAACTACTGTACCATCTGATTTCAACCCTATAGTATGCCGATTGCCCGCAGCTATCTGAATAATATCAGTAAATAAATTTGTATCACATTGACCATCATCGTTAGAGCCGGTCGCAACAACAGTTCCGTCTCTTTTTAAGCCAACTACATGACCATCGCCAGTTGCAACTTGAACTATATCAGTCCAAGTGGAAACCTCTTGAGCTGTGTCAGCCCATGTTGAATTTTGAAACTCGTTTCCGGTAACATTAACAGTTCCATCATGTTTTAATCCTGCTACAAGATAACCCGCATCAATTTGCATAATGCCCCACCATGCAGAAACATCATACGAGGAGGAAGTGCTAACTACCATTCCATCTGACTTTAATCCTGCAGACATTTGATTGCCTGCCGCAATACGAATAATATTCTCCCAGGAAGTTACATTGCATTGCCCTAAACTATTGTCACCTGCTGAGATCACAGTTCCATCAGATTTTAAACCGAGTGTATGATTTTCACCTGCCGCTACGTGTACAATGTTATCCCAAGTTGTGACCTTGCATTGATAATTATTGTTTTTGCCAACAGCAATAACAGTACCGTCATTTTTTGCTAATATGGTATGATAGCCGCCTGCTGCCAGAACCGGCTTAAATGATGGAACCGAATTGGGATCTAATGGATCGGATCCTTCTTCAATCTCAGTACCATCATTATACCCATCATTGTCAGTATCTTCATTGCATGGATCAGTTTCTCCTGCATCCACCGTTCCATTATGATTGGCATCTTCGGTGCCATCATACAACCCATCATTATCACTGTCGGGATTATAGATATCTGTACAAGATTCAGATTCAATGCTATCGGACAAGCCATCACTGTCTGAATCAACAGATAGTATAACATTTAATGTACATAAAATATTAAATGGATTGCTGGAAACCGGATCATTATGCCATACCGAAATTATTTTTGAGTATTGCCCTAAAGCAATATCGCTGGCATCAAAACAAGCATTGATTGTTGCGTTACCACTAGGTGAAACTATGCCCGAAGAAGGATTAATTGCAAGTATGCTATAGGGATAATTTATTTGTATAGTAAGGTTGTCGCCAATAGAGCGGTCATAATAATCTATTTCCAATCCATCCGTGCCTAAAGAATTTTCAATTCCCACAACTGTAGCAATTGCCTCATTAATGCTATAATAATTAAAGAGAATCTTGCCACTAGTGAAAAGAATTATCTGGAACGTGAAGTCGTCAGAAAATAAATTGGCCACATTAGAAAATTGTATAGTTACTTTATTGCCATCATCATAATAACATACACTGCCCCCCGAAGTGTGATTAAACCAATTATCACAAATGGCTGATATGTAGTTGTTAGGAAAAGCATGATGAGGAATAGGATTCTGAGATAAATAGCCGCTGATTCCTTCATCAAAAGATATTATCCCATTAGAATTGATAAAGATTGACGCATACTTATTTTCGTAAAAGGGAAATTCAAATCCAATAGAAATTTCTTCATAAGTATATTGTGAAAGTGAAAGAAAAGTACCAATTGGCCTAATATCATTCCAAACAAATTCTGGGCCACCTGACTCGTCAGACCTTATCCAAGTATAGCCGAATTTATCTGGGCCGTTGAGATAATTTGATTTTGTTTGAGTTGATCCGGTCGTA
Organism: Candidatus Tharpella aukensis; assembly: GCA_021163445.1. Lineage (GTDB taxonomy): Bacteria > Desulfobacterota > Anaeroferrophillalia > Anaeroferrophillales > Tharpellaceae > Tharpella > Tharpella aukensis. The sequence continues at coordinate 2,699 of JAGGWR010000043.1, read as the reverse complement.
TCTGCAATTGTCGCATTAAATAATAGGTCAATATCTCCATTATTTTGGACAGTAATTTCACTACATCCAGTATATCCTGTTTCGATCGTTTCAACAATATGGATAGGCGTAACACCTAACTCTGGCGGACGTTTTAAATCAAAATCTATACTTAATACGGATGGCGGCACAATAACAGTAGCTACATCACTAGGAAGATATCCTTCTGCAATAGCTTTTATTTGATACGTTCCAGTCGTAACATTTGTCATAAATAGCCCATCTATATCAGTTTGAACTGTACCGGATATAGGGCCAACAAATTCAACAGTTACACCCGCTATAGGATTTGACCCATTAAAAGCCTTAACATGTCCGCTTATCTCATACGTATTGTCGATAATTGCATCAAAATTTTGAATCCAAGAATTACCTGTGTTGTCTGTTATAAGTAGTTCAAAATTTATAGTAGTTGGAATTGGGCAATCTGGAGATATATAAATTTTGTAACCATCAACACTTTCGACAGAGACACCACAACATTGCATATTACCATATGACGACATATCATCAATAATTGTAACATGTTGATTTGATGTCGATAACGCAGAAGTAACACCATAAGCCTCAACAGTCCCCACATTAGTTAATATACATTTAACATCTACACTTTCTCCTGGGTTTATCAAACCATCTCCATTTCCATCCACGCTATCATCTGCAATAAATGAAGAATATGATATGTCAGGGCCAATCACCTGCCCTCGAAGCATTGTGTGTGGGTCGCCAAACAAATTAGTTTCATAATAGCACCATCTAATGCAATCGTCATTAATACACCAAAGATTATCTTCATGACTATCAGCATTAATGGCTCCAAGATTTAAAATTTGTTCATCGAAAAAGGCATCCCAAAATTGTCGATTGAAGCGCTGACTTGGGCCATCCGTGCTATTACTTGTTCCCCACCCATACCGAGAATTAAAGACAACGGAAAACATGCCGTTTCGGGTTGAGGTAGTTAAATGTTCAGCGATACAGTCTTGTTCAAAATTACCTGGCAAACAACCTTGAGAATAAGCAAAAATTGGATTGTCGTTATCAAGTATATCAGCATCATCATTGTAAAATTTCATGATATACTCTACATTTGCATGTCCTAAATGATTTATTATCCCTACATCATGTTCATTAACGGCATTAATTATTGAATTTTTTGGCCATACATCATCTTGGTCATACAATGTGTCAACAAGAAAATTAGGACTATATGAAAAACCTAATGTAACATAATTGTGAGAATCGGAACCGAGACGAATTTCCTCCATCATAGGTTTTGCATATTCAGCTACTCCACCGAATCCAAGATGCTCACCAACCATTAAGACGTTACGTAAAAAAGGAGAAGATGCTGGAGTATTTTTATAGGCAAGAGTTTTATAAACAAAATTCGACATCTCCTCTGCATTTTCAGCAGAGGCCCTTCCAACATAAACTTCTGCCAATAAATCTACATCAGTACCATCAGGGCCATCGTTAATCCCCCCCCATTTGTCATCCCCGTCTGAATTATAATTTCCATCCAAGCATTGATAATACAAATCGCTTGGTATATCATCGGCTGGGCCACTAGCATATGATTGCGCCCAAAGTTTACGCATAGGTATGATGTTTGTATCTCCACCTAATAGAACATATTGCGTTCCCCAATTGCTATAAGCATCAATAATAAAATTCCGAACTTTTTCTGCTTCATCAATCCCTGAATAATTAATGTATATATCCTCAACAGTAACAATCGTTGCAGAAATACCTTCTGATTTTTTTTGTTCGATAATATCGTGTACTGTAAAATCAGTTACAGCGTCTAAAATCGTCTGGTTGGTGATTAATAAGTATTCATAATTGTCAATTGGATTACAAATTCCTAAAAATTCTACCCCTCCATTAAGTTTAATCAACAAATCACCGTTTTTATTTTGCTCCGTTTCGTTCTCAAATAACTCTAAATTTTCGATTTGCATATGTTGTATAATTTTTTGAGAATAGACTTTTGGTTTCCTAAAGTCACCTTTTCCCTTTATCAGTTTGGTCGGTATGCTAATCTTCATCTCTTTATGAGATGAAACAGAACCTGATTTAGGTGCATAAAGAACTGGATATAGGTTAATACAAACAATTAGAATGCCACGCTTATACTGTTTTCCTATTACCTCAAAAATTCTTTTTGGATAAGATGTAGCTTTATTATAAATATCTTCTTTTGGATAAGCTTTTCGTGAACTTTTATTTTGTATTAAGGGATAGTTAACACCTGAAAACTCAATAAAATGATCTCCCGTCAAAGAAAATTTGCCAGAAGCAACAACCTTTATCTCATTTAAATCTACCGTTCTTCCACGAGGAATAGCTACTTTAACAGGTATAACCGGCATTTTAGGTTCACCTTCACGTGCAGTTTTTGGCGCACTACTGAATTCTATTTTTTTTATAATTTTATTATTCCATTTATTATTTGTCGGCCTAATTTTAGGCTTTGGCATAGAATAAGTTAATATAAATTCATCTCTATTTGTTTTAGTTACATGAACCCAAACAGGATCATCGGAATTTTGTAGTGAAAATGATTTCGTGTGTTGCCAATCACGTTTTCCGTTTTGCGCAAAGGTTGCTCCATTTATTGAGATTATCAGAAGAACAATTACAAAGCATATAAATAT
>JAGGWR010000184.1 GCA_021163445.1 Candidatus Tharpella aukensis | reverse complement strand
TAAAAAGTTCCGATATCCTGCGTTGTTGTGGTTCTCCAGACACTCGACATACTACATGTATGGTCTCGCGCCTGGAGAACCACAACATCTTGTCTATCGAAATTTTTACTTAGCCATCCCATGACTTCTAAGTAACTACTTGTAACCAATTGATATTACAAGAGCTTTACATTATGCCTAAAATAGGTATAATATGCGGTGAAGTCCATTTGTTATTTACATATATTTGGCCGCATAGCGGTCTGAAATCGCTTTTTACGAGTTCATCAACCAATAATGAATTCGTAAAAAGTAACGGGATGGCTCAGGCTCAATACGCCGGGTACCTCGATAAATTCAACTCCCTTTTAATTACTCCCCTCCCAACCAGGAAATTCTTGCCGACTGGCTGTTTGCTGAAGAATCCATTCATGCATAATCATAGACGAATGCTAGGAAGCTGAACAGTTATAAATTTATTTTCAAGAACTTATCGACGACAGAGTAAATGGCACACAGGTTGCAAGACCTCCTTACAGAAAAACAATATTAATCTGAAAAGATGAATAAACTTCAGCATTAAGAGATAAATTCAGATCGCAAACAAGCGATCAATTTATAAGATGGAGTGTCAATTCTATGACAATCAACCACCTTTTTGACAGCACCAGTGACGTACTGGTCAAAGCCGCGCAACTTCGTACACAAAATTCCGAAGTCATTGCCGGCAATATTGCCAACCTCGACACCCCCGGCTACCAAGCCAAAAAATTCGAGTTTGCCGAAGCCCTGCGTCAAGCCGCCGCGACTTCAACCAGCCCCCTGATGATGACGACAACCAACATCAATCATTTGGGAAATCCCGGCAATATCAACTCAACTCGGGGAAACGTCACGATTAAAGAGAACTCCTTGGGCGGACTTGACAAAAACTCGGTCAACCTCGACCGGGAGATGGCCGAACAAGCCATCAACAACAACGCTTACAACCGAGCTATGCAGATGCTCAAAAGCAAGATGTCAATCCTTAAAACCGCAATCGTTGAGGGAGGTAAATAGGCATGGGTTTTGACGGCATGGTACAAATCAGCGCGGGAGGCATGTCAGCCCAACGCTGCAGGCTCAATGTTATTGCCAGTAATCTGGCCAACCAAAACACCACCAGAACCCCGGAAGGGGGAGCCTACCGGCGTCGAGATGTGGTTTTTCAGGCAGCCCCGCCGCCGCCTGCAGAAAAAACTGGCGGCCCGGCCATAAATCCGGGAATGCAGACCATGTCCGTTCAAGTGGTTGAGGTCGTCACCGACCCCTCCCCTCTGGTCATGAAGTATCAACCCGGCCATCCCGATGCCGACAACGATGGCTATGTCGCCTACCCCAACATTAACACGTTTGAAGAGATGGTCAATATGCTTTCAGCAACCCGCAGTTATGAAGCGAATGCGACGATCATGAAAAATGCCAAAGAGATGGCTGATAAAACCATAGATCTATTGAAATAATTACAGTAACTAGGAGAGCAGAGATATGACTATTACGACTATTTCCTCCAATCCGTTTGCCAGCCATCTACAAGAACTTAAGCGACTGACACAAGCTGCACAGGCGGTTTCACAACCAACAACCGGAAACCCGGCAACCAGCTTTTCCGGAACCTTAAACCAGGCCCTGCAACAAGTCAACGACCTCCAGATTCAGGCCGATCAAAAAGTCACAGCCGTGACTACGGGACAATCTCAGGACACTCTGGGTGCGGTGGTTGCTCTGCAGCGGGCCGACCTCTCAATGCAGCTCTTAGGCCAAGTTCGCAACAAGGCCATGAAAGTCTATGAAGAGATCATCAGGATGCCGGTATAGGCTTTTATCATTGATAGCGTCGCACCCCAAGGGCACTTCCTGCGGGGCGTCTATCGAAATTTTTACTTAGCCATCCTATTACTTTTTACAAGTTCATCAAGGAAATTCTCATGGAACAACTAAAAGCATTGCTGGCCTGGTTTAAGTCACGCAGCCCTCTGCAAAAAATCGGCACTCTCGGAGGTGCCGCAGTGCTCGCTATTGGTATAATCACAGCGATCACTGTCTATCTCTCAACCGCATATGCACCGCTCTACTACAATCTCCCGACAGAAGATGCCGCCGGCGTGGTTGACTATCTGCAACGCAACCGTATCCCTTACCGGTTGACCGACTCGGGCCATACCATCAAAGTCGCCAAAGATGATGTTTACGAAATCCGTCTCAAACTGGCTGGCAGCCAGATTATGCGCGGGGGCGTCGGTTTTGAGATCTTCGACAAGACCAATCTCGGAGTTACTGAGTTTGTCCAAAACATCAATTTCCAACGCGCCCTGCAAGGAGAACTTGCCAGAACTATCAACGAGATAAAACAGATAGACTCTGCCAGAGTTCATCTGGTTTTACCTAAAAAAACCCTTTTCACTGAAGATCAACAGGATGCAACATGTTCGGTCATCCTGAAACTTCATACTGGCGCTCGTCTGCGGCGTGATCAGGTCGAAGGGATAATGGCTCTGGTAGCCGGCAGCGTTGCCGGACTTGAACAAGGAAAAGTCACCGTTCTTGACACGTTCGGCACAACGCTCTCAAAAGATCTGGGTAAACAAGCCGGCCAGGGCCAGATGTCAGTCAACGAAATGAATTTCCGGAAACAGTATGAAAGCAACCTTGAAGAACGCCTCCAATCAATGCTGGAACGAGTCGTCGGGCAGCGCAACGTGGTCGTCCGGGTTTCGGCCGATCTCGACTTTAATAAAGTCGAAAAAACTGAAGAGATCTTCGACCCCGACCAGGTCGCAATCCGCAGTGAACATCGCCTTAATGAAAAAACCGTAAATCAGGAAGCTACCGCCGGAGGCATCCCCGGAACAAACAGTAATGTCCCCGGTAAAGAGAGCAAGCAAAGCACCGAAAACGGACGCCGCAACAATGCCGACAAAACGGATGAACTCCGCAACTACGAGATCTCCAAACTCGTCAGCCGCACTGTAATGCCGATCGGTGCAGTCAGAAAAATAAGTGTTGCGGTCATGGTCGACGGTAGATATAAAAGCGGCAGTAAAGATCAGGAAAAAACCTATAGCCCGCGAAGCGAAACCGAGATTCAAGTCTATACTAATATGGTAAAAAAAGCGATCGGTTTCAACAAAAAGAGGGGAGATCAAGTCGAAGTCGCAAGCATCGCCTTCAACAATGAAAGCCTCAATCTGGAAGTCAAAGAACTTAATAAAGCTAATCGTTACGGCATGATTTTCAGCGGCCTTAAATATCTGGGAATTGCTCTGGCAGCCCTCTTTTTCTACTTTAAAATTCTGAAACCCGGACTGCGCTTTCTCGCTTCCGGTCTTGGCGGATTCAGTGCAACTGAATCCGCAGGCGCCGATACAAGCAGAAAAGGTGTCGGTGAAATGGCTGATCAGGTTACCGAAAAGGTTGAAATAAATCGTCAGGTAACAGTTATGGATCAAGTTACCTCTTTTGCCTCTGAAAGTCCGGAGGAGGTTGCCAAAGTTGTCAAAGTATGGTTAAAGGAACAGACAGCTTAATCTCAAAATTCAGGAATTTCAGAAACTATGGCTAAAGGCAAAGATAGTAGTCTCGGCGGTCGACAAAAAGCCGCCATCCTCCTGCTCGGACTCGGTGAAGATATAGCCGCTTCCGTATTGCAGCACTGCAGCGAATTCGAGTTACAGCAATTAAGCCAGGAGATTTCTCATTTAGGCGACATCCCTGGTGAAGTAACTGAAAACATCGCCCGCGAGTTCACCGACACCGTAGGCCACAAGGCGATCTTCTCCGGCGGCCGGGACTATCTGCGAAACATTCTGATCAAAACCATGGGCGAGGACAAAGCCGACAACTTTCTCGACAAGGTCCGGGATTCCTTACGCCATAAGCCGTTTG
>JAGGWR010000306.1 GCA_021163445.1 Candidatus Tharpella aukensis | reverse complement strand
CGATTTTCTGAAAGATAGGCGATGGCCACACTGAGATAGTGGTTGGGATTCATCAGGCCCATGCTTTTTGTGACGATTCCGTGGCGGTCAAAGTCGGTATCGTTGCCGAAAGCGATGTCAAAATCTTCTTTCAGCGCCACCAGCCCGGCCATGGCATAGGGTGAAGAACAGTCCATCCGGATCTTGCCGTCTCTATCCACGTGCATAAAAGAGAAGGTTGAATCAAGCGTGTCGTGAAAAACCTCCATATTCAGACCATAGCGTTCTTTAATAGCCCTGTAGTATGACAAGCCGGAACCACCCATGGCATCGGCCCCGATGCGAATCTTAGACTGAGCAATAATATCCATATCGACGACATTGCCCAAATCTTCGACATAGGGAGTCAGGTAGTCATAGTAACGGATGGTTGCACTCTGCAACGCATCTTTTAGCTCCATCACCTGAACTTGGCGGAGCTGGTCTTCTAAAATTGCATTGGCACGAGCCTCAATCACTCCGGTCACATCCGTATCCGCTGGCCCGCCATGCGGTGGATTATATTTAAAACCTCCGTCTGTCGGCGGATTGTGAGAGGGGGTTATGACAATGCCGTCACATTTTTTAGCCCCATCCCGGTTATGGGTAAGAATGGCATGAGAGATGACCGGTGTTGGTGTATAGTCGAAATTTGCCGCAATACAAACATCAACCTTATTTGCGGCCAACACCTGCACAGCGGTAAGCTGAGCTGGCCAGGAGAGGGCGTGAGTATCCATGCCCAGAAACAAGGTTCCGTTGATACCCGCTTCCCGGCGATAGTCACAAACCGCCTGCGTGACGGCTAAAATATGGGCTTCATTAAAACTGCACAGCAGTGAATTTCCGCGATGACCGGAAGTGCCAAAGGCAACACGCTGAGCCGGTTGTGCAACATCAGGTTGAAGCGTGTAATAGGCGGAAATAAGTTCCGGAACATTCACAAGCAGAGATCGGGGGGCCGGTTTTCCGGCCAAAGGATGGCTATTCATAATCATTTCCTCTAAAAAAATCTTGGGATGGCTAAGTAAAAATTTCGATAGACAAGATGTTGTGGTTCTCCAGGCGCGAGACCATACATATCGAGTCTCTGGAGAACCACAACAACGCAGGATATCGGAACTTTTTACGCCCCGCAGGAAGTACTCTTGGGGTGCGACGCCATCAATTTATCAATTACTTGTAACGTCTGACTGGCAATCTCATATTCCTCATCGGTAGGTATTACCAAAAGACTGACCCGGCTATCGGCGGCCTGAATTTCAAGAATATCTTTTTGCCGAATACTGTTTTTCTCCTGATCAAGAGTGAGACCGAGCCGTTCCAGACCCTGACAACTCAGTTGCCGAACTATCGCTGAATTTTCGCCGATGCCGCCGGTAAAAACAATACAGTCCGCCCCGCCAAGGGCTGCCATATAGGCCCCAATATATTTTTTAAGCCGGTAGCAGAACATGGTCAGCGCGAGCCGGGCCCGGCTATCTCCCCGGTCTGCGGCTTCGCTGATTGAGCGCATATCATTTTTACCGCAAATTCCTTTCAGGCCGCTCTCCTTATTGAGCAGGGTATCAAGGGCGTCTAGATCCATGCCGCTTTCTCGGCCCAGATAGAAGAGAATCGCCGGGTCAAGATCACCACTGCGGGTTCCCATGATCAACCCTTCAAGAGGAGTTAAACCCATAGAGGTATCGATACTCTTTCCACCCCGGATGGCGGCGGCACTAGCGCCGTTGCCAAGGTGGAGGGTGATAATATTCAACTCATCCAGAGGCCGGTCAAGATAAAGTGCGGCCTGTCGGGCGACATAGCTATGAGAAGTGCCGTGAAAACCGTAGCGCCGCACCTTTTTCTCCTCATATAATTTATATGGAAGGGCATAGAGATAAGCATGTTCAGGAATAGACTGATGAAAAGCGGTATCAAAAACCGCGACCTGAGGTATCTGGGGCACATGTTCCAGAGCCACCCGAATCCCCATTAGATTTGCCGGATTATGGAGAGGTGCCAGCGGAATCAACTCTTCAATATCAGCTATAACAATTTCATCAATAAGTACCGGATCGTGAAAAGCCTCACCGCCATGCACCACCCGGTGTCCGATCCCGGCCAGTTCGCACGTATCAACCAGTGCTCCGCTTTCGCGCAACATCTCAGCCATAACCGTAATGGCTGCGCGGTGATCGGCTACCGGGTCGCTCCGTTTGAGCTCCTTGGCTAAAAACCCGGAAGATTCAACATAAGAGAGCTGAGCCGCACTTTTAAACTCACCAATCTGCTCTATCAATCCCGAAGCCAAAACCGAGAGATCCGCCTTAACAAAGAGTTGAAATTTAAGTGAAGATGAACCTGAATTGAGTACCAATATTTTCATGATTTTCCGACTCACAATCAAATATTTACTTTCTGGTTCTGGGCCTGAATCGCCGTGATTGCCACGGTATTGACAATATCGGCAACCAGACAGCCTCGGGACAGGTCGTTAACCGGTTTGTTCAAACCCTGCAAAACCGGGCCAATAGCCACCGCCCCGGAGGCGCGTTGCACCGCTTTATAAGTATTATTTCCCGTATTGAGATCGGGAAAGATAAAGACTGTGGCTTTGCCCGCAACCTCGCTGTCCGGCATCTTCTTACGCGCCACCGTCGCATCAATTGCCGCATCATACTGAATCGGGCCATCGATTTTCAGATCCGGCCGGCGCTTTTTGGCAATCTCCACAGCTTGTCGAACCTGCTCCACGGCGGCACCGGCACCGGAAACCCCGCTGGAGTAAGAGAGCATGGCAACAATAGGTTCAACCCCGAACATTTGCGCCGTTTTGGCCGAACTGATCGCAATTTCAGCCAGTTGTTCCGGGTTGGGATTCGGATTTATGGCACAATCGCCATAAACCAGAACCCGAGTCTCAAAACACATCAGAAAAACAGAAGAGACCACCATGACATCAGGCGGGGTACAAATAAACTGAAATGCCGGACGGATCGTGTTGGCCGTGGTGTGAGAGGCTCCAGAAACCATGCCGTCAGCCATATTTTTATACACCATCATAGTGCCGAAATAACTGAAATCGGTCATCGCATCCCGGGCGTTATCCAGGGTAATCCCTTTGTGTTTGCGTAACTTAAAAAAGGTCTCGGCAAACTCATCGCGCAGGCTGGAGGTCAGTGGATCGATAAAATTTACGCCATCAAGACTAAGTCCCAAACTTGCGGCCCGGGAACGCAGCTGTTTCTCCTCACCAAGAATGGTAAGATCCACCACATCCCGCAGACGCAGCAATTCAGCCGCCTGCAGGATGCGATCATCGTCACCCTCCGGCAAAACAATATGTTTACGTTCCTGCCGGGCTCGCTTAAAGAGTGAATATTCAAACATCAAGGGTGACAGCGTCGTCGATGGGGTAACCCGAACTTTCTCTTCGAGTGCGGCGATGTCAACATTGTTTTCAAACATACCAAGCGCCATGGCGATCTTACGTTCGTTTTCCGGTCGCAGCCGACCTTGTACGGCAGCGGCCTGCATGGCCGTACGGTAGGTGTCGCTGGCAACCCGATATATGGGAATCGCCAGATCATCCAACCCTTCAAGAAGCCGGACAATGGAAGGAGCCGGGGTTAGATTACCGGAGAGCAGCATGCCCACCGGAGAGGGATAATTTTTTGAGGCAATCGCAGCAATCGTGGTAAAGAGAATATCCGGCCGATCACCCGGAGTAATGATCAGATCGCCCTTTTCCAAGTGGTCAAGAAAGTTAGTCGGCCCCATAGCCGCCACTTTGAAACCCGCCACATCAGATTGCAAATTGTCTTGAGAGCCACTGAACCACTCCGCCTGCAACTCCTGAACAATCTCCTCCATAGTCGGATTGCCCAGGTTTTCCACTTCAGGAAGAAAATCAACGACAACTTCGTTGCCAAATGTTTTCTGCAACTCAGCTTCGGCCGCATCAATAATATCTGGATCAACCCGGTTGACCAGAATGGCCAACAGGGGAATTTGCAGCCGGCGAAAACTCTCCTCCGCAACCTTTATATTTTTCAAGAGCTCAGGAATCGCAGCCCGGTATCCGGAAGCGACGTACAGGGCCGGGCAACCCAGTTCTCCGGCAATGCGAACTGAGGTTGTATAGTCAAAAGCTTCGGACAAATGGGTGATATCCGGCCCCTCACAGAGGAGAAAATCACATTTTTCTTCCGCCTCCTTAAATTTTGTCACAATCTCACGAAAAAGACGCTTCTCCTGCCCGGCGGCAATCCAGGTTTTGGCCTGTTCATGGGTGACGCCGACCATCTCTTCAGGTTGTAAAGAGAGAGAAAAACGGCTGGAAAGCAATTTAATATGACTGTCCTCGGCAACGGTGGTCGGAGAAATAGCGTGAAAAAAACCGAGCCGCTCCACCCGCCGGGAGAGAACCTCCATGATTCCCAACGTAATCACCAGCTTGCCGCTGTTCGGTTCAAGACTTGCAATATAAAGACTTTCAGCCATCAGCTTCGACTCCAGGCCGCTTCGGCACAAACAAATTTTAATTCATTATAGCCCATCACTACAACCCATCACCTAAAAAAATCGGGCCTAAACGTTGGGCCAGGCTTTCGAAATCGGCCCAAAAACCTTCATCTTCGAGACGATCCCGAAAACAAAATTGAAAGGCTTCATCCTTGGCATCATAATTGTACTCTCCGACCATCAGGGATCGAACTTTAGCGCGAGCCGCCGAGCGTCCGCTCTCATCCCCTCCTTTTTCCTGCTCTTTAATCCAGGTTTTATACCAAGGCAGAGAGAGCGCTGGTAAAAATGGCAGAGGCCGCCGCAAACCTTCAAGAAAAATGGTTAAAAGAAGTTCAAGTTCAATCCGGGCTGCGGCGGCCCCGCGTACCGGAAGAACAAGTTGTTCTTTTTCCGTCAAAGCCTGAAATCGGGTCTCGGTCGCCGGAGAGAAATCGCCATCAACAAAATCTGCCACAACGTTGCTCACGGCTCCCGCAAGTTCGAGACCAAGGTGTAAGATTGTCGACTTCGTGCGATCCTTCTCTGTAACCTTGCTCCCCGGACGATAGAGAATCTGCCGAGTGACGCCATCCGCCCCGCCATAAAGACCAGCAACCTTTATCCCAATCTCAATGGCGTGGCCATCAATTGACAGACTTAACGACTCTTGCAAAGAGGGCAGAGCCTGCTGACAAAAAGAGTGCAAAAGGGTCGTCATCGTAATTGCGGTTTTAACCTTATCGGCAAAAACCACCCGGCCCGGCGACAGCGGCGGTAGTTTCCCGGCAGCCGCCAATCGTTTTTCGAGTTTGACAATGGTTGCCGGATCACTGCGTTCAATCTCTGATTGATCCATTAACCAGGCAATCATCTCGTCATAAAGCTGATAGGAATCGAGGGCATCGAGCGCAAAGGGTTCGCTATCGTCAAAACGATCAATATCCCTGATCTCAGGAATAATATGGAGACGTTTTTGCAGAAAATAGCGAGCCGGATTAGTATAAAAATGAATCAGTTCGAAAAGTTCTACACTCTCGGGCAAAACCTGCGGCAAAGTTTCGGCTAAAAAGTCCGGCTCCGACTTTTCCCGACGGCTCAAATCGGCGGCAATCTCAGCCTCCACCCGATCGTAGGAAAAAAGAGACTTAGCCCCCGCCTCTGAGTTTTTGGAAGATGAAAAATAGCGCGAGCTGAAAGACTGAGGCGGATGATCGTAGAGGATAAAATCGCGTATTGAGAGACTTTTGGCCTCGGTCGGAGGCGCAAAACACTCTTCAACATAATCGAGCAACTCACTAACCACAACCGACGGCGGGCGCAGATGATTATCTTGAGGATCGCGCCCGAGATAACTTAAAACAAAAGTTTTGCGGGCCGCCAGCAAGGTTTCCAAAAAGAGGTAACAATCTTCATCCCGCGCCGTTCGATCTCCGGCCCGAGGCACGGCGGCAATAAGATCGTATGATGGCGGGCGCTGGTTACGCGGAAATTCGCCATCATTAAGACCGAGCAGACAAATCATCTTGGCGGGCAGAGCCCGGAGCGGCAAAATTGAAGAAAAAGTAATTCCGCCGGCATAAAAACCGGCGCTGCCCCGGCTCTCGGCCAAACCTTTTTCGAGGGCTGCGATAATCGTCTCAGTACTCAAATAACCGTTTTCATTCTCATTTGGTTGATTCGCATCCGGCTCATTCGCATCCGAAAAACCTCCCGATCCGTTTTCCAGCTCTTGAGCAAACGTTTCTAAAGCCTGCTGTAACAAGGATAAACCGCCATCATCAGCAGTTTGCGGCAAAATAAAATCATCCAGTAAACGCTTAAGTTCAACCCGCCACCGACTTGCCGGTAAAGCTTTGCCCAAGCGCTGCCGGGCCGCATTCAACTCCGCCATAAAAGCAGAAAAAGAGCCCAAAATCAAGGCTTCAGAACCTTCGATACCGGGCAGCGGCATAAAATCACTTTCGCCCTGCGGCCAAATCTCCGTCGCCGCCGCCCCTGAATCGCCCGCCCCTCTGCCGCTAAGACTATTGCCGGAAAGGCCATAACCGGCCAAAAGTCGATCCAGCCCCCAGGCAAAGGAGTGTTCGGAAAAACCGACACCGACGGTCTCTTGGCGAAAATCACGGTCAAGCCCCCAGTTGACTCCCGCCTTTTGCAACCAATCGGCAAGCATTTCAAGACCCGATTCGCTGACCGAAAAACGACGGCAAACCACATCCTGACTAAAGAGATCAAAAACTTCGCTTAAACGATAACGACTTCGAGTCAGCCGCAAAAGATCAAATAGAGCTCTGATCACCGGCAATTTAAGGGCTGAGTTTGAGCTGACCAGCGAAACCGGTAAGCGGGGACGCCCGGAGAGCGGGCGTCGATGCGCAAAAAGAGCTTCGATATAGGGCTCGTAAAGAGCAATATCAGGGGCCATGACCAGGATATCATCGGGCTCTAAGCCTAAGTCGCGGTCAAGGGCTAAAAGAATATTATCATAAAGAATTTCAATTTCACGCCGCCGCCCATGACAGCGATGAATCTGCAGTGAGTGATCACCTTCATTTAAGTTTACCGGGCTCGCCGGGGGGTCTAAAAAGAGGATTTGACGTTGTAGATGAGCGAGCAGGGAGTTCTCTTCAGGCGGCACAAAATATTCATTATATTGATCAACTTCCAGAGTTGCGGCCAGATCAAAAAAGGCCCGCCCTAAACGACCCCAGGAAGCCAATAGCGGGTGTCCGACAGTTGCATCCAGCGACTCTCCGCTATCCTTTGAAACCATCTTGGCACGGCGTTTACCCCCGCCTGTCTGATATTGATCACCCCAATATTCAGCACAAGGATTGCAATGAAAGAGATGAACCTCAGTCAAACGTGAAAGGCCTTTGAAAAGATCAAAATAGGTAAACGGCAGAGCCGCAAAACCAAAAAGAAAGAGGCGGGATGGTAAAGCGGAGCTTAATTCTTCGAGAGGAAAAGGAGCCGGTTCAGGAAAATATTCGGGATAGATCATCTGGTTGGCGAGTTCATGCAGGGCCGCAAAATGAACCGAGGCTTCTCCCCGGCTTAAACTTTGCCAGAGCTCTTTCTGCCATCGCGATGCAGCAAACTGATTAAGCGGATTGTCCCCCCGCTCCCAGGCTCGAATCAGTTCCGGCCGAGACAACAGGTAACGATCAAAGAGATCGGCCAAGGCAAAAGCCAAATGAAAACGGGAGAGTTCATCTCCGGTTTTGCTCAGGTAGGTATCGAGTTCCGGCACCAGCCCTAAACCTTGCCCTCCTCCCCGTTCAAGAGCAAAGAAGATTTTCCAGGCCAAAACCTCCTGAGCAAAAGGATTAACGGTTAAAGTCGGATCAATCCGGCGGCGTAGATCTGCAAAAACCGCTTGGTTAAGAAAAGCCTGAGGAAAAGGAAACTCAAGATTTGCCGAAACCCCACTGTTTTGTGCCAGATAGAGTTTCAACCAACGCTCAAGCCCACGACTCGGAACCACCACAACCTCAGGCTCCAAAACGCCAACCGACTTTTTCTCAACTAAAAAAGCCGCCAAAACCCGCGCCAACTCTTCGAGACGATTACTGGTATGAATAAAAAAACCGGCCATTAACTTTTAATCCCAAATCATCCCAATTGTAACTTTTTTTCAGACAAGTTTCCGAATAGCGATATTTCTCCTGTTCACCTCCAGTTCAATCTCATTATCAGACAATGAATGCAAGATTTTATTCAAAAAAAACGATGAGCTGGAAAAAAGAGCACTCTCAAAAAGCCTCCCAGTGTCGTTTCACCTTCCCTCCCCCCTTACAATCTATCTCTTTTTTCTTCTTTACAAGAGTAATGCTTTAATATACGTAACTATTCAGCGTCCTGTTGACATTGAAACCACCACCGGGCGTCCAGGTGGTTTCTCTCCACTTTTTAAGTAAAATTTCTGTTTTTCCAGCGCTCATTACGCTGAAATTGAAGAACTCGCTCGTGCCTCACTCAAACAGCTTCAATTTCGGGCGCTCCATTCGCTGGGAAAAACGACGAAATTTTACGAGACGTTCCGAGAAACCACCTGAACGCCCTCCAAGCTGAATAATTACGAATATACTTACTCTTACAGCTCTTCCGAGGCCAATTATAATGAATTCGTAAAAAGTAACGGGATGGCTAAGTTAAAATAGATAATATTCTGAGGATATTTTTTTGAGCATGACACAAAATTGGAAAAAAAAGAGATTAGCGAACAACTTTCTGGTTCGATCCGCAACTATTTTAACCATGGTTCCGGGACAAAAACCGATTGATAATGGGACTTTGCTGATTCAGCCAACAGCGACCGGCGACCGGATCATAGCTGTCGGCAGTTATCGTTCACTACAGAAAGAGAGCTACGAAAAAATTGTTGATCTGGGGGCGGTAACTATTGCACCCGGACTAAT
>JAGGWR010000231.1 GCA_021163445.1 Candidatus Tharpella aukensis | reverse complement strand
CTCCGGTAGCTGGTGAGTGTTTCTTCTTAATCTTGCCGCGACGGCCATGATATCATTGATATCGTCCGAGATTTTGTTTTCGTTGAGCATGGCGTTGATTGATGAATTTCTGGCAACGAAATCAATTTCATTAAAGTGCATCGGATATTTGTTGATAAGTTGATATATTTCACTTTCATCAAGGCCGCTGGAGCACCTCTTCCATTGTCCTGCTTGAAGGTTGATAGAGGGGAAATTTAGGTGTAAGTTAAAGGTAAACTCAATAGGAATATTTTTATTTGTTGCGGTGTTACTTAAAACAAATAGGGTTCCGGAAAAACTTCTTAAGCGAATTAAAAGATCTTTTAAGATTATGGAATTAGAAGAGGTAAAAATATCCATATCATCAATCAGGGCTATAATTTCCGGTTGCCCCGGTCGAGTTTTGAATATGTAGTCGATAGTCGCCATCTCTCGCTGACTGAAGGGATCAATCAATCCGTGTTTATTGTTGAGGTCTGTGTTACTCAGGTTGAAAACTGCAGCCATGGAAAAAAGTCTTATTTTGGCGTCACAACCCAGAGCCAGGGCTTCGAGGCAATCATTCCCCGTTTTCAAATCGGTAGAACTGATTAGCCCACAAAATCCATGACCATTATCGAGTATGGCCGGATAATAGCTGATTAGTGAGAGCAGCTTATCTTGGTCTTTTTTGTTGATTGAAAGATCCTCAATGGTCACGGTCGGCGTGATGACGGTGCCGTAACCGTTATGATCAAAGATACTGTTGGCTTGATATTGGGCTGCGGCGTGAATCTCTTTGATGGCAATAAGTTTAATCTTTTCGTTAATATTGTTGCTTGTGTCAGTTCTCAAATCAATGTTGGAAAGTGCCATTACCAGAGTGTTTTTGATCAAACCGCCTGTGAATATGTATTTGCCAGCTAAATCCCGATAATCCTCTTCCGTCAAATGAATGTTTGCCGGGGTCAAGGTTTTCCAGATTTTGGCCCGTTGCTTTTCATCCGACATGGGGAAAAATGTTTTAAGATTTATGCGCCGATCCATTGCCGGATCGAGCTTAACCGCTGCATTGGTAGCCAGGATGGTTATACAGTTGGCTTTTTCTACTTCAATCATAAAAGTTCTGGATTCTCGGGTTTTCTCAATCAGGATATCGTCACACTCATCGAGAAAAACGATACCGTTATTGATCCGGGCCTCTTTGAAAGCATATTTTAAAGCATCTTCAAAATTGATGGATTCATTATTTAAACCTTCGACATTAATGCTGTAGAGCTTTTTTCCAAAATGGTTGGCTAACCCGTAAGCAAACATTGTCTTGCCGGTACCCGAAGGCCCGTGAAAAAGAAAAGTCAGGCCCACGCCATAGCCATAAAGTTCATTAAGTCGATCCCGGTTTTCGCCGTTATTGAAAAATGATTCCGTATATGAGATCACATCACTTTTTATTTTTTCATCAATAATTACTTGGTTGATATTGACGGTGCTGGTCTCACTTGAAATACAGCGAAAATCAGTGTCATATGAATTTTGATCATCCACGACAAAACGACAAAATCGATCATTTATTTCTACGTCTGCCCGTAAGAGATTGATATTATTATAGAGTGACAACTCGATAATTTCATGTTTGACTAAGGGGTGGTCGATGGCAAAATATTTTCTCTTATCCAGTTGATCGACAAAATCCCGGCACAATATCAGCAATATCGTACCGACACTCATGCTCGTGTTTCTGGTTTCCCATGGATCAATGTCACACTCCTCAAAAAAAGAGTGAAACCTGAGGCTGTTGCTGCCGGCAAATAGAAGCAAAATTATTATTTGCTCAAAATCATCAAGCTCATAATGGTTGCACAATTCGACAAATTTCAGGGACACGCCATTTTCGGCGGACTTTTGTTCCATCAGTTTCCGGTTTTGCTGGATTGATGCGAGAAGCTTTCGCCCTTGTTGCAGAGTTTCTATTTCTTCGTGCAGGCCGATTTTTTTCATAAATTTATCTTTAGAAAACGAGTTAATCTGTTTGCTTGTCGCGTATCCACAGACCAGATGCAAAATGGCCTCTAGTTCAAGAGTTTTTACGTGTTCAACGTTGCTGATAAAATAATTTGTGGCGCTGGTTAGAGCAACTATCTCTTTCCATATTGAGGTGTTTGCGGCCTCAGATTTTCTACCCATGATTAACTCCTTCAACTTTGTCGGCGATACCATATTTTATCGCTTCTTCAGATGATAACCAGGTATCAACATCTTGCAACAGCTCTTTTTCCAATGCCGTTTTATCTGTAAAATTGGTGTAACGAAGATAATGATCGATTATACGTTGATGGGTTAAATCCTCCTCTTTGCGACTTGCCAGAAGTTGACTGTGATTGCCAAACGAAAGGCCTGAAAACCTATGCGAGAGAATGGAGGTGCGTTGCGTGATTACGCGTCGATTTTTGGCTCCGGTCATAAATATTAATAAACCCATCGACGCAATCATGCCGATTCCGGTGGTATAAATCGGCAAATTTGACCACTCCATCATGTCAATAATCGCAAAGCCAGCTGTGCAGGAGCCTCCCGGTGAATTGATAATCATCTGAATGTAATCGGTCTCTCCCTTGATATTAAATTCTATGATCTCTTTGCAGATTGATTCAGATGTTCCCTCGCTGATTTGACCTGACAGATAGATAATTCCATAATCACTCAACCCTTTTTCCTGACGTTCATCTTTATGACTGCTCATGTTTTGTTCTCCTTTGTTTGGCCTGTTATTGTTATTTCAACCACTATAAAACAAAGTGACGACAAAAGAAAGGCTAAGTGGTCTCAATAGCGACAATTGCTGTCGCCATGAAAGTTCCACAGAAAAATATTTCGCTCATAAGGGAGCTTTTTTTGTGGCGACATTGCGTGTCGCTATGGCCTGGTATTGGTATTGTATTTGTAGTTATTTTGCTTTAAAAGAGATGGTAAGATAGCGAAATTTAGGTACTTTGCTAGTTGTGCTGAATAGTTACCAAAAATGAACGTCAAGACGTTGCGGATTCTATAGGGGCTTAGAGATGTATATAAATACAAAGATTAAAGTTGTCGGCGTTGGTGGCGGCGGCGGAAACACGGTCAACAATATGATCTCATCAGGTCTGGAAGGGGTGGGTTTTATCGTTGCAGATACAAATGTGCGGGGGCTTGAAGCATCTTTGGCGTCAGTTAAAGTGCCGTTTGGTAGTCGTGAAACTAAGGGGCTTGGCACCGGAGCGAAACCGGAGATTGGTTGTCGGGCTGCGTTGGAGGCGGCCAGTCGGATTTCTGAGCATTTGACTGGCGCGGATATGGTTTTTATTACGGCTGGTATGGGGGGCGGCACCGGTACCGGCGGAGCGCCGATTGTGGCAAAATTGGCCCGTGAGGTTGGTGCCTTAGTGGTGGGCGTGGTGACTAAACCTTTCAACTTTGAGGGTCGAAAAAAGATGGAGGTGGCCGAAGCTGGGCTTGAGAAATTGCTCGAAAATGTTGATGCCCTGATTGTGATTTCTAACCAGCGTTTGTTGGATGCTGTAGGTAAAGATGTGACTATGAAATGCGCATTTATGGAGGCTGATAATATCTTACTGCAAGCGGTTCGCAGTATTTCTGATTTTATCAACGATCAAGCCAAGATTAATCTTGATTTTAATGATGTCAAGATCATCATGGGTAATGCCGGTATGGTTTTGATGGGAACCGGCGTGGCCAGCGGTGAAAATCGGGCAGAGGAGGCCGCCCGGCAGGCGATTGCGGCACCTCTTCAGGAAAATTTAAGTATCGAAGGTGCGCAAGGTCTAATTATTAACTTTACCGGATCATCCGATATGAACTTGCATGAAATGGACGCTGCGGCTGATATTGTTCTGGCTGACACTCACGAAGAGGCAGAAGTTATCACGGGACTCATGATCGATGACTCCTTGAAGGATTCAATGCAAATTACGGTTATTGCCGCAGGCGGTCGATTTTGTGGTGAGAGCTGAATGGCTGCATGTTTGAAGATCCTTTGGGTTCTCAGCAACCGAGCAGCCATTTTACGAGATTTAGTTGCCTGACTTTAATGCCCTTGAAATTGAGTTCTTTTTCCTCTTCATCCAGAGTCAGGATGATATTGTCTCCCTGTAAATGGGCTTCGGCTAAACTGAAAGGGCTCAACTCACGTTGGTAGTTTTCATCGTGAAGAGTTTTGCAGATTTGAAATTTTGTAAAATTGCCCTGCCGGTTCCAGGCAATAAAATCGATCTCTTTTCCTGATGAGAGGGTGCCGAAATGGATGTTTTTGTAATTATATTTCAATTTAAGAAAGACCACATTTTCAAGCTGCTTGGAAAAATTTGATACCGTGACCGGATTCAGGTGAGCTAGCCCTGTGTCGACGGCATAGTACTTCCGAGAGGTTGAAAATACCTTACCTATTTTCCAGTCAAATTTAGTTGTCTCATAAAGGGCGAATGTTTTAAGGATGTAATCCGTATAGTTGATTATAGTTTCCGGTTTAAGGTTCACTCCAAGTTGTTTCAAATAGTTATCTATGCGGGCAAAAGAGAGATGGTTGCCGATTGCAGCAAAGAGATAATAGATGATTTTCTCAATAATAGCCGGATGTTTAATTTTGAATCTCTCGATAACATCATCGAGTATTACTTTATTTAAAATCCCTTCCAAGTATGAATATCTGGAAGGTCCTTCATTAATGGTCAGGATTTCAGGTAGTCCGCCATATTTTACGTAAGCATAAAATTGTTTCTCAAGTATATCTTTGTGGCGAAAGTAATCTGTTTGTGATTTGATCACGATCCCCTGGTAAAGTAGAATTTCCGACAGATCAAATGGTAGAATAAAAAATTCAATAAATCTGCCTGCAAGATTACTACTTATTTCCGCAGATAGAAGTTCCGAATTTGAACCAGTGAGGATAATCTCTATATCATTATCTTTTTCATAAATAGTCCTGATAAATTTATCCCAATTACCGACCTTTTGAATTTCATCAAAAACTATAAGTTTTTTGCCGGAATCGGCCATTTGATTGCGAAAGGTTTTGTATAGATCATTGAGTTTTTCCGGCGTATTGATCTGAGCCAGACGAAAATCTTCAAAGTTGAGATAGAGAATGTTTTTCAAAGAATATTCTTTTTGTTCAACAAGATGTCGGGCTAGTCGCTGAACCAGAAATGATTTGCCCGAACGTCTGAAACCGGTAACAATTTTGATTGGTTTCGAGCCCATCGCATTGATCAGCAGAGGTTCATAATTTCTGGCAATACCTTCGGTGTTAAGTATTTGATTTTGCCACTCTGTTATTATGTATAACCATTGATCATTCATGATTTATCTCCCATGAAAGGTATGATTTGTCCAGACTTATACCTTCGTGGAGTGGTAAAATCAATAATTATCTGCAACTTGTTTTTTTAGCCGATTCGCTGTTTCTTTAAGCGGTTTCCCCAAAATGCGGAGACCATCCCTGTTTTACGTTATCCCGGCTGTTGCCGGGATAACGGGTTTATCAAATTAATTTTAGCTTACGCTAAGGCCGCGACTGCGGAGATAGTCTTTAACTTCGCCGATTCCGATAATTCCGTAGTGAAACACTGAGGCGGCCAGTAAAACAGAAGCGCCAGCCTGGGCGGCGTCAAAAAAATGTTCCAGTTTTCCGGCTCCGCCGGAGGCTACGACTTCAGCCGAAACCGCTTCCTTTATAGCTTTGATTACCGGTAGGTCATAGCCGGTCTGGACTCCGTCTCCGGCTTTGCTGGTGGGTAGAATGGTTAGGATGCCGTAACCGTCAACCTGTTTTGCCCATTCAACGGCATCAAAGCCCGTGGCTGTCCGCCCGCCGTCAATATAAACTTCATAGCCCGAGGGCAGGGCCGCATTTTGATCCACATCGATGGCCACCGTTACTTTGTCGGCTCCAAAAGCCTTTACCATCTCCGCAATTATTTCAGGTTTACGAAAGGCGGCACTGCTGGTTGATATTTTGTCGGCTCCGGCGCCAAGCACCGCTTCCGCCGATTTGACGTCGGCAATGCCGCCGCCAACGGTAAACGGAACCGTGGTCACTTCAGACACCCGTTTGACGATATCAAGCATGGTGGCTCGGCCTTCCACCGTAGCTGTAATATCGAGCAAGGCGAGTTCGTCTGCACCGGCCTCACAGTATGCTTTGGCGCAGGCCACGGGATCGCCGGCATCTTTAATGTCAACAAAATGAATCCCTTTTACAACTCGGCCATTCTGCATATCGAGACACGGCATAATCTTAATCTGCTGGTTCATTATTCCCCCTGTTTTAGGTCATTATTTTAGATTGTTATCTTTCACTGCTTTATAATATCTTCCAGTAAAATGCCAAATTTTTCATTGATCTCCTGTTGAAATGAGGTCGCCTTCAGTTCAGCTTCAGCAAGTTTAGTCAAGAAATAATCATTTTCGCTGTTACGCTTGCGCAAAGAGGAAAACCGCTTATTTAAAGTTGTAGGCTGGTCGAATTCAATCAGAAAATCGATTAAAGGTATCAATCTTTCTTCAAAGGTAGTGGGGATAAAGTCTTTTTCCGGTAAACCATGTAGAACCGCTTCCCGGCGGTTAAGACCATAAAGAATATGTGAAGCACAAACGAAGGCCTCATGATGATGGCCGAGATTGGTGAGCAGCTTATAGCCTTCGACACCATGTTGGATGGGGTCATGGGTTACATAGCGACCGATATCATGGAGAAGGGTCGCAGAACGAAGAAAGTTGCAGTCGAAATCAACTTTCTCTTTTAAGGCGGCAGAAATAATGGTTGCCGAGTCAGCTACGGCCAGACAATGCTGGATCCATGGTGCTCCGTTGCCGTAGTGATTCAGTATTTCTAAAGCATTTTCATAAGAGAGCATATTTCACCGTGATTT
>JAGGWR010000013.1 GCA_021163445.1 Candidatus Tharpella aukensis | reverse complement strand
CCATTATTGCAGCGGTTGCAGTGAAAATCGTGATGAATAGTGAAGTGGCAATTGCTTTGTGAATATCAAGGTGCATAGCTTTTAGGAATGGGGGAAAAAGAGAGCCGCCACTCCCTCCACGCATGCCAGTTATGAGATTCAAAACGAATGTTCCTAAAACAATATTATTCCAGCTCGGAGTTAACCGCTGATATAACTTAGGAAAGATTCTATCAAGATAAACTCCCACTATTGTCAAAAGTGCCACAGCAACAAATATTAATGATAGAACTAAGGCCGGAACAAATCCAGTGAAAATTGCACCTGCTACTGAGCCTACGACTCCTCCAATCACTGCATACAATGCAATATTTTTGTCTATGTTTTTTCTGTGCGTGTAAGCTCCAACGCTTTGTGCAAAAGGAATAACGAGAATATTCACAGCAAAGGCATTTAATAAGGGCATTCCACAAACATTGAGTAAAGGAATTCTTATAGAGCCGCCACCAACCCCAAAAATGCCACTCATCAAGCCTGCCGCAAATCCAATACCAGCATACAACACCATTTGCTCTGTTATCAATAAAGTACCCCTTTGCTCATCATAATAAATTGACTTCTTTGTCTATGTGGTTCCTAATGTAAATGGGGTCAAATTAAACGTAACTATTCAACTAACCCGTAATTTCTAGGGACATATGGTGTTTTTCTACTTACGCTGAATAGTTACACAACTCTTTAACTTTTGGTTTCGCGATTGGTTATGGTTACAACCCGAGGTGGGGTAGTAGTTTGATGATACCGAAAACTACCAGAGCAATGGCGGCTAAGCCGACAACGATCTTGAGGATGAAGGCGCCAATCTTGAAAGCGATATAGAGAACAATTGCTCCGACAATCAAAATAGCGATGCTTTGCCAGTCAAATTGCATGTTGGAAAAATAGTCGCCGAGATTATTTAAGTTATTCATTGGATTTCTCCTTTTTGGTGATTATTCAAACCCTTTACCTGCTTTGCTTGCAGGTTTCATCGGGATTGTTTGTTTTTTCGGTTTCAGGTTTTCTGATCCTTGCAGGGTTGTGGCGATGCGGTCAACCATTAGGGTGGCGGCGTGGGTTAGTTGTTGGCGCATGGGGCCATTACCGCTAACGGTAACCGGTTCCAGGTTTATCTTGCAGAGTTGACCATCTTTCAAGGTTGCCCGACCGTGAAAAGCGGTGGTGACGGTGGAAGTTAAACTGTCGGTTTGAGAATTCCAACGTTCCCGAATTTCAATTATTTCGATTCGACCGCTAACTGATTGGAGTTGTGCTAATAAATTTCGGTCGGAATCGAGAAAAGCTTTCAGGCGAGAGCTGGTGCGTTGGGCCAGGCTATCGGCCAGTCCCGAAGTGCCGGTCAACCCGATTTCCGGAAATTTCTGAGGGGCAGGTGTTGATTTATCAACTTTTTTCTCAGTTTTAATCTCAGTTTTTGTTCCTGTTTTTGTTTCTGTTTTGGGGTTGGTTGCTTCCGGTAGGGGGGATGCCGCATTGATCGAACCGGTTTCAGCTTTGCTCGCAATTTGTGGAGTTTTTTGCTCCGGCGGCGGCGCTGGTAGGGAAACCTTTTTTGTGGGAGTCGGCAAGGGGGTTGGGTTTTTCGCCGGTGGCGAACTCTCTTTTGTCGCTTGAGTTACTGGCGTCTCTGTCTGGTTTGCTGGTTCCGGATGGGGTTGATAAATCACATAAAACAGGCCAGCGGTGCCGATTACACCCATAAGGGCAAGTCCAACCAGTAAAAAAACAGCCACACGGTTCCCTTTTTTCGGTGTTGTAATTGATGCGGCTGATTCCGGTTTAGGAGTCGCCAGGCTGGCGATTGTCGGAATAAAAAAGGCTAGAGCTTCGGCGACACTGGCAACCGCTTGGGCTTTGATACCCTTTTCCCGCCACGATTGTTTCAGGTTTTCGCTGATCTCCGCCTCATTAGTTTTTGGGTAGAAAAAATAGCCACCGTCAGGAAGCAGGGAGATAACCGCCTTTCCTTTAGCTTCAATTTCGGCAATTTTATGAAGCGGCCCTCCATTACTGCTGCCGGCAATTTCACCGGTTGCGGCGATCGGGCCCGGATCAAAATCGGGCCAGATTTTTTTCGCCAGGGCTAAAGCCAGAGCCAGACCGCTACTTTGCCCGGCAATATGGCTGCCCCGGCCAAGTCCTTGCAAATCATAACCGACCACGGTGGGCGGCGGGGCTATTTTAGCCGTGTGGGCAATCGCGTAAATTGTTTCAGCCGCACGACTGGCCGAACGGGCCAGATCACTTCCCACATCACTGACCATATAGGCTTCTATCGGACGACTGCGGGCGGCTGTCGGATCATAGAGAGAAAGATCGACTTTGACACTGTTGCCGCTGGCAAAAAGAATCCAGGTCGGGGAGAGTTGTTTTTTCACTTTTTACTTACCGTCCAAACGCTTAAATCGAGCTCATTCAGGTTGCGGTATAATCGGGCCAGCCGTCCGTTTTCCAGGGTTCCGGAAAGGATTTCATGTCCTTTTTTATCGCGCACGGTTAATTGCTGATCGCCATCTTTTGTCAGGCGGCTGAGAACGATCATGCCCTCATTCGGCTCTTCCCGATTCGGCAGTATTTCGAGTCGATAAGTGCCGCAACTACTTTCGACAACCAGAGCTTGTGTCTTTGCCGAAGTTGTTGCCGCAGCTTCAAGAAAACCGTAAGCTTCATCATGGTTCAGCTCGGTTAACTCATTCTCATTCTCATTATCTTCATTCTCATTTGCAACGGCAAAAGCCCGCCGCCAGGCCGACCAGGTGGACAGGCAGAGAGGGCAGTTGTCAAGATGTTCCAGTTCATTTGGCGAAACCTCTTCCAGGCCGCCATCGGCCGCCAGGCGGATCAGCGTTTTTTTCTCAAGATGGACGTTTGACTCGGTGGGCGATTGTTCGATCTTTATATCACGCCACGCCTCAAGAGCACTATTGATATTTCCATTGTTTGTTATCATCATATTTCACCTTTATGGTAAGCCCTGCCAGCCTTTGCTTTGCAGGCATTCACGAAGTTGGATAAGAGCCAGTTTTTCCCGTTTGCGGATCGATTCAATTGAGCAGTTGAAAGAGGCCGCCAGTTCCCGCAGGGTGACATCCTCCAGTTTTCGGGCTTT
>JAGGWR010000002.1 GCA_021163445.1 Candidatus Tharpella aukensis | reverse complement strand
TGGCCGCACCATAGGCCGGGAGATAGGTGGCATGAAAGCCCTGAAACATAGCTGCATTACCCATAACATTAGCGAGGGTCATCACCCCCTGACCGCCGGAACCGGCGCAAAGCGTCTTTACAATCATCCCTTTTCCTTCCTTCTCTCTTCGCGCTTATCGGTAAGTAATCCGGGCTTATACTCTTTCACCATCTCCTCTTCAATCCATTTGCAAGAGGTTACCGGATCCATCTTCCAGTTAGTCGGACAGGGTGAAAGAACTTCAACAATTGAATACCCTAAACCATCAACCTGAGTCTGAAAAGCGTTACGAATAGCTTTTTTTGTCTTGCGAATACCGGCCGGAGTGCCCACCGAAACCCGTTCAGCATATGTAACGCCGGGGAATTGAGCAACAACATCCGTAATATGCAGAGGATAACCATCAACTTCAGGATTGCGTCCGGTCGGTGTAGTCATTGTATTCTGACCAATCAGAGAAGTCGGTGCCATCTGGCCGCCGGTCATGCCGTAAACCGCATTATTGATAAAAACAACACAGATATTCTCACCGCGATTAGCCGAATGGATAGTTTCAGCCGTACCGATTGCCGAAAGATCACCATCACCCTGATAACTTATAACAAAAAGTTTGGGATTGGCCCGTTTGGCTCCGGTCGCAATAGCCGTGCCCCGGCCATGCGCGGATTCGATAATATCGAAATCCAGATAACGATAGGCCAGAACCGCGCAACCAGCCGGACAAACTAGATAAGCCTGTTTACCCAGATCCATCTCTTCAAGCAGTTCCGCAACGATACGATGGACAATTCCATGCCCGCATCCGGGACAATAATGAGTGACCACGTCCTGCTTATAATATTTCGGCCATTTATTAACAAGTTCCATACACAATACCTTTATTTTTACATTCTTCTATAATAGCGATGGATAACCCGGGAAAACTCTATCGGCGTCGGTATAACTCCACCGGGACGACCATGAAAAGAGAGTTCGGTCTGTAATCCATCAAGAGCCAACTTCACATCTTCGACCATCTGGCCGGTACTCATCTCAAAAACAAGGAAATTTTTAACTTGGCGCGCAACCTTTTGTAAAATTTTATCAGGAAAAGGAAACAGGGTAATCGGTCGCACCATACCAACTTTAAGCCCCTCTTTACGAGCTCGCTTAATCGCCCCTTTAGCAATTCTGGCGGTCGTCCCATAAGCGACGACAACGAAATCAGCATCATCCATCATATAGAGTTCGTAAAGCGTCTCTTTTTCCGCCATCTCTTTATATTTACGCACCAATTTCCAATTATGGCGCTCCATCTCCAGGCCATCCAGAATCAAGGATGCCTGATAACGGCTTGCACCATCACCACGCCCTTTCAAGGCCCAAGGTTTCTCGGGTAGATCGGTGATCGGCTCGGGAAAAACAACCGGCTCTTTCATCTGCCCCATCATCCCGTCACCAAGCAACAGAATCGGAGTGCGATACTCATCCGCTAAAGCAAAAGCCTTAACCGTCAAATCGGCAAGTTCCTGAACCGAGGCCGGAGCCAAAACCGGAGTCCGGTAATCACCATGTCCCCCACCTCGGGTAGATTGAAAATAATCTCCCTGAGCCGGAGCGATATTGCCCAATCCGGGACCGCCACGCATCATATTGACAATCACCGCCGGAAACTCGAAACCCGCCAGAAAAGAGAGACCTTCCTGTTTCAGGCTGACGCCGGGACTTGATGATGAAGTCATCACCCGGGTACCGGTCGAGGCCGCACCAATCACCATATTAATCGCAGCAGTCTCACTTTCCGACTGCAAAAAAACACCACCAGCCTTGCGCATATTAGCCGCCATATACTCGCCCAATTCATTCTGGGGAGTAATCGGATAACCAAAATAACATCGACAACCCGCCCGAATAGCTGACTCGGCGATACAATGGTTACCGCTCGTAAAAACTTTATCCACTATACACCTCTATCGCCAGATCAGGACACACCTGAGTACATATCATACAGCCGACACAAGCCTCCGGTTTGACCGGCTCGGCCGGATTATAACCCATACTATTGAGTTTTGCCGAAGCCCCTAAGACCTCTTTCTGGCAAAACTCAATACACAAACCGCAACCCTTACAAAAATCACGGCGCACCTTGACTGTAAAAACTTTATCTTTTTTACTCATCTAAATATTCCACTTACAGACTAAAAAAAATCGAAACAACCAGATTATCAATAAATCCACCAACAAAAAATTACTCCCATTGGCGAAAGAAGAACTAGTTAACAAATGAGATAAAAAAATTCAAGCTTTATTTATCCTTATACCTTAATAAATAATTATTATTACTCTTGGAATAGTGATGATTTAGAGCTCACACAAAAAAACCGAGCTTTAAAAGCTCGGTTTTTTTGTAGTTACTCTAATTTTACAAATCATAAAGCTGATAGACTCGTAAAGAAGTCACGGGATGGCTAAATAAAAATTTCGATAGACAAGATGTTGAGATTTTCCAGGCGCGAGACTATACATGTAGTATGTCGAGTGTCTGGAAAATCTTAACATCGCAGGATATCGGAACTTTTTACTTAGCCATCAAGCTACATTTTCACGAATCCACTTGATAGTATCATCAACCGGGCTGCCGGGCGTAAAGATCGCCTTGACGCCGGTTTTTTTCAATACCGGGATATCATCTTCGGGAATGATGCCACCGCCGAACACCGGAATATCATCCGCTCCCTTTTCAGTCAGGAGTTCGATAATCCGGGGGAAAAGGTACATATGCGCACCCGCCAGGCTACTGACCCCGATCACATCAACATCTTCTTGAATCGCGGTTGCCACAATCTCTTCCGGGGTCTGATGCAAGCCCGTGTAAACTACCTCAAAACCGGCATCACGTAACCCACGGGCGATAATCTTAGCTCCACGATCATGGCCGTCAAGACCAGGCTTGGCAATCAATACCTTAATTTTTTTATCACTCATTGATCAAATCCTTTTATTTTTAATTTAGAACATTCCGGGATCGGTGTAACGACCATAGACCTTACGCCAGCAGTCACAGATCTCCTGGACACTGACATGGGCTTTTACCGCTTCAATAAGGTGCGGCATCAGATTATCGGTGCCCCGTGACGCGGCCTCGATAGCCTTGAGACAGGCTTCAACCTTAGCTGCATCACGACTCTCTTTAATCTTGGTCAGGCGCTCAACCTGGCGCCGCTCAACCACCGGATCAATGGTCAAAAGATCAACTTTCAAGGTCTCATCCATCTGGTATTTATTAACCCCGACAATGGTCTTTTCACCTTCATCAACCTGACGCTGATAGTTGTAAGCGGCATCGGCAATCTCTTTTTGCGGAAAACCGACATCGATGGCCTTGAGAATACCACCCATATCATCAATCTTCTGAATATAATCGAGAGCTTTACTCTCCATCTCATTGGTCAAAGACTCAATGAAATAAGAGCCAGCCAGAGGATCAATGGTGTTGGTAACTCCAATCTCTTCACCGATAATCTGCTGCGTCCGTAAAGCGATGGTCACAGCGTGTTCGGTCGGCAGAGAGAGCGTCTCATCAAGTGAATTGGTGTGCAGAGACTGGGTTCCACCAAGAACTGAAGAGAGAGCCTGAAAAGAGGTTCTGACGACATTGTTGTAAGGTTGCTGGGCGGTCAGTGAACAACCCGCCGTCTGCGTATGGAAACGCAAAAGCCAAGATTTAGGATTTTTGGCCCCGAAGCGATCGCGCATGAAACGCGCCCACATCCGGCGTGCGGCCCGATATTTGGCAATCTCCTCAAAAAAATCAACATGCGCATTAAAGAAAAAGGAGAGACGCGGAGCAAAATCGTCAACATCAAGGCCACGATCGATACACGCCTGGACATAACCAAGACCATCAGCCAACGTAAAAGCAAGTTCCTGGACTGCGGTTGATCCGGCTTCACGAATGTGGTAACCGCTGATACTGATCGAATTCCAGCGCGGTACCTCTTGCGTGCAGAACTCAACCGTATCAGCAATGATCCGCATTGAGGGCTCAGGCGGTAACATGAAGGTTTTTTGGGCGATAAACTCCTTGAGCATATCATTTTGGATGGTTCCGCCGATCTTATCGCGGCTTATCCCTTTCTTTTCTGCGGTCGCAACATACATCGCCAACATAATTGCGGCCGGAGGATTAATTGTCATTGAGGTCGTAACCTGATCCATGGGGATACCTTCAAAAAGGATCTCCATATCATCAATGGTATCAATCGCGACGCCGCATTTTCCGACTTCACCCAACGACATTGAGCTGTCAGAATCATAGCCCATCAAGGTCGGCATATCAAAAGCCGTACTCAAGCCGGTCTCGCCATGGCCCATAAGGTAGTGAAACCGAGCATTGGTCTCTTCAGCACCACCCATCCCAGCAAATTGACGCATGGTCCAGAGACGGCCCCGGTGCATACTCGCCTGCACCCCTCGGGTGTAGGGAAACTGGCCGGGGAACCCGAGATCTTTATCATAATCGAGTTCGCTGACATCTTCCGGTGTATAGATATTCTTGATCTCTTCATCGGAAATCGTGGAGAAACGCTCAAGGCGCTCAGGCGCTTTTGCCAAACTTTTTGCCAACAGTTTTTCCCACTCCTGATGGCGCTCAGCAACCCTTTCTACAGTAGCTTTGGTAAACATTTATTTTCTCCCTATGAAAACTATGATGACTATAAACGTCCCAGTATTTGCTGGGCAATAACCAAACGTTGAATCTCCGAGGTGCCCTCGTAGATCGTTGTGACCCGAACATCGCGATAAAGTCTTTCGACAGGATACTCGGCCGTATAACCATTGCCGCCAAGCACCTGAACTGCCTGATAACAAGCCCGGTTAGCGGCCTCGGAAGCGTAGAGTTTAGCCATTGAAGCCTGAGTCGTAAAAGGCTTTTTCTTCTGTT
>JAGGWR010000042.1 GCA_021163445.1 Candidatus Tharpella aukensis | reverse complement strand
TCCTGCGTTGTTGTGGTTCTCCAGACACTCGACATACTACATGTATGGTCTCGCGCCTGGAGAACCACAACATCTTGTCTATCGAAATTTTAACTTAGCCATCCCGTTACTTTTTACGACTTCATCAAATTTGATGACTAAACAAAAAATCACGGAGGTCGAAGACTGACGAATGAAAGAGATTGTTATTTACACGGATGGTGGTTGTATCGGCAACCCCGGCCCGGGTGGGTACGGGGTTGTTTTACTTTATGGGAAACACCGCAAAGAGCTTGCCGACGGTTTTAAAGAAACTACTAATAACCGCATGGAACTTTTAGCTTGTATCAAAGGACTTGAAGCCCTAAAAGAGAGATGCGCGGTCACCCTTTATAGTGATTCAAAATATGTAGTCGACGGCATCTCTAAAGGATGGGCTCGACGCTGGCAAAAAAACAACTGGGTCAGAGACAAAAAAACCGGGGCTAAAGCCGTCAACCCGGATCTCTGGCAACGCTTGATTGAACAAGTTGACCGCCATAAACTAAATATGTGCTGGGTCAAGGGCCATGCCGGCAACCAGGAAAATGAAGTCTGTGATCAACTCGCCAACAGCGCCGCCCGGAGCAATTCTGCACAAATTGACACCGGCTATAAGGGTAATAACTCAACAAACAATTAATGGCTAAATAGTGCGCGACCGAAAACCGCCAATTTCCTCGATTGCTGCGTTAGGCTCAAATTTTAATCCTCGGAATACTTAATGTATGCCTGTGGTTAAAATCTGAGCCTGCCTTGCACTCAAGAAAATTGTCAGATTTTCGGTCAGGCACTAAATAGTGAAAATTTTCTACAAGCGTGCATCAACAATTGAAAAAGCTCGACAAACATGCTATGACATATCATTCAAAACATTCAAATTACTGAATTCCGGCTTTCGCCGGAATGACGATTTAACATGGAGAACTGGCAACTATGGAAGAATTCCACCGCATTCAACGACTGCCCCCTTATGTTTTTGCTACCGTCAATGAACTCAAGATGAATGCTCGTCAGGCGGGTGAAGATATTATTGATCTCGGCATGGGCAACCCCGATCTGCCGACGCCGCAACATATTGTTGACAAGGCTTCAGAGGCCCTCTACAATCCCCGCAACCATCGCTATTCGGTTTCACGAGGCGTACCTCATCTGCGTGAAGCGATCAGTGAGTGGTATGGAAAACGTTTTGATATTGATATCGATCCTGACAGTGAAGCGATCGCCACAATCGGGGCCAAAGAGGGACTCTCTCACCTGGCCCTGGCAATTTTAGGACCAGGCGATGTCGTTTTTGTGCCCTCACCGGCCTATCCGATTCATCCCTATTCAGTAATTATCGCCGGTGGTGATCTGCGCAGTATCCCACTCTCTCCAGATCGTGATTTTTTTGAAGATCTAC
Source organism: Candidatus Tharpella aukensis (assembly GCA_021163445.1). Classification (GTDB taxonomy): domain Bacteria; phylum Desulfobacterota; class Anaeroferrophillalia; order Anaeroferrophillales; family Tharpellaceae; genus Tharpella; species Tharpella aukensis. The sequence continues at coordinate 4,887 of JAGGWR010000042.1, read as the reverse complement.
AAGCCGCAACCAAGTTGACCTGGCCGCGCCCCAAAATGATGATCATCAGCTTTCCGCATAACCCGACAACTACGGTTATCGACCTCGATTTTTTCCAAAAAATTATCGACTTTGCCAAAGCGAATGACATCCTCGTAGTTCACGATTTTGCTTATGCCGATCTCACCTTTGACGGTTATAAAGCCCCCTCAATCATGCAGATCAAGGGTGCTAAGGATGTTGCGGTTGAATTTGTTTCACTCTCTAAAAGTTACAGTATGGCAGGCTGGCGAGTCGGTTTCTGCGTCGGCAACCAACGCATGATTCATGCTTTGACCAGAATCAAAAGCTATCTTGACTACGGCATGTTCCAACCAATTCAAATTGCCGCTATCACCGCTTTAAAAGGGGATCAGAGTTGCGTCAAAGAGATTGTTAACACTTATCGCGAACGGCGCGACGTTTTATGTGACGGACTCAACCGGATCGGCTGGAAGGTTGAAAAACCCAAGGCGACAATGTTTGTCTGGGCTCGGATTCCGGATCAATACCAAGAGATGGGATCGCTTGAATTCGCCAAAAAACTTATTCGCGAAACCAAAGTTGCGGTCTCACCCGGCATCGGTTTTGGTGAATATGGTGATGAATATGTCCGTTTTGCCTTGGTCGAAAATGAACACCGTACCCGCCAGGCTATTCGCGGACTCCGCAATATCATGTAGGAGTAAGGGGCCATGAACACTGCAAAAGACGAAATCAAAGCTATCCTTGACCGGCTACCGGACAGCTGCACAATAGAAGACGTACAATACCACCTCTATGTCATTGAAAAAATCAACCAAGGCATAAACCGGGCCGAAAATGAAGGTACCATTAGTCAAGCAGAAGCTGAAAAAAGATTTGGTCAATGGCTATCACTGTAAAATGATCCCCAGAAGCAATTGACGATCTTGAGAATATTGCGGAGTTTATTGCCAGAGATTCAAGATTTTATGCCGGAACCGTGGTGAAAAAGATAATTAAAACCACCCGTAACCTTAAAGAGTTCCCTTTGGTGGGTAGAATTGTCCCTGAAATTGATAAACATAACATAAGGGAACTCTTTGTTTACAACTACCGTATTGTCTATAAAATTGATGGTAACTTTATACTGATTACGGCTATCATACATGGGAAAGTATCATCATCTAATTTCAGTAAACGACTATCTTAAATCGTACTACAGGATTTATAAATGAAAAAAATAAATGTTGGATTAATCGGTTTCGGGACAATTGGTGCCGGGGTTGCTAAAATTCTACTTGAAAACCGTCAAGTGATCAGTGACAGGCTTGGCGCGGAGCTTAATCTGCAAAAAATTGCTGATCTCGACATCACGACTGATCGCGGCGTGGCGCTGCCTGACGGCATCCTGACCTCGGATATCGAAGAGCTCATCGGCAACCCCGAAATCGATATTATCATCGAGCTCATCGGCGGTTATGAACCGGCCCGAACCTTCGTCAGCCGGGCTTTAAAAAGTAAACAGAGCGTGGTCACGGCCAACAAAGCGCTGCTCGCCAAACACGGCAATGAACTTTTCTCTTTAGCTCGGGAAAATGGGGTTGACTTCTATTATGAAGCCAGCGTCGCTGGCGGTATTCCTATCATTAAGGTTATGCGCGAATCTCTGGCTGGCAACAACATCAACTCAGTCTGCGGAATTCTCAACGGAACCTGCAACTACATTTTAAGTAAAATGGGTGATGAAGGGGCGGATTTTGCTGAAGTGCTGCAAAAAGCCCAGGATCTGGGCTATGCCGAGGCCGATCCTACCTTTGATATCGAAGGTATCGATACCGCCCACAAACTAGCAATTTTGACCTCGCTCGCCTTTGCCACACCGATAGATTTCGACAAAATCCATGTCGAAGGAATCAGCGCCGTTAAACCGGTCGATTTCGCCTTTGCCCAAGAATTTGGCTATAAAATTAAACTTCTCGCCATCGCCAAAAAAGAAGATGACTGTATCGAGACCCGGGTTCATCCAACAATGATTCCGGAAAAACATATGCTGGCCAAGATTGATGATGTCTATAATGCTGTCTTTGTCAATGCCGATGCTTTGGGGCCAAGCCTCTACTACGGACAAGGGGCCGGGATGATGGCAACCGCCAGTGCCGTAGTCGGCGATCTCGTCGATATTGCCCGCAACTGTCTCGATAAGAGTTTACAAAGGATTCCCGACTTAGGTTTCCAGGTCGCGGCAATCAAGCCCCAAACCTATCGCCCGATGAGTGAAATTGTCAGCCAATACTATCTTCGTTTCACTGTCTACGACAAAACTTCCGTGCTTTCGCGCATCGCCGGTATTCTCGGCCACAATGAAATCAGCATCGCCTCCGTCATCCAGCAGGGCCGCGGCCCGGATGGTGAGACCGTAGCCGTCGTCATGCAGACCCATAAAGCCAAAGAAAAAGATCTCCGGGCCGCCCTGGCCGAGATTGACAAACTCTCATTTATTGCCGCACCAACGACCGTCATCCGCATGGAAAGTGATCTATAATGAAAAAAACTTTATCGAAACCTGTCACCCTGGCCTACAGCGTTGATTCTGATGATCTTTTTATGTTCTATGCCCTGCTTGAAGGGAAAATCGATACAAAAGGGATCGTTTTTGAACATCAACGCCACGACACCATGGCTTTAAATGATCTGGCGGCAACGGATGCAGTTGATATCACTGCGGTCTCGATCCATGCCTATGCCGAGATCAGTGATAATTATCTCCTCTTGCCGCACGGCGGCAGTATCGGGGTAAATTATGGCCCTCTGGTTTTAAGCTGGAAAAGTTTAAGCCAAAAAGAGTTGAGTGGCAAAAAAATCTCGATTCCCGGTTTCTCGACCACCGCCTATCTGGTTTTTAAACTGATCTGCCCCGATTTCACGCCCGAGGTGATTCCGATAACTCCTTTCGGCCGCACATTTGCCGCCTTACAGGATCACAGCATTGATGCCGCCGTCGTTATTCACGAAGGCAACCTGACCTATAAAGAGCGCGGATTTCACAAAGTGCTTGATCTGGGCCAATGGTGGTGGCAGGAGACCGGTCTGCCTCTGCCTTTAGGCGGCAACGTCATCCGTAAAGATCTGGGTGCGAAAAAAATCGCCATCATTTCGGATCTTTTACGCCAAAGTATCGCCTACGCCCTTGACCATCGTGAAGAGGTTATCGACTACCTCCTGGCTCGTGAAATAAGGGACGATCCGGCACTCAACGACCGGGCTCTGCTCGACCGCTACCTGAATCTTTACGCCAATCGTGATACCCTTGAATACCCCGAAGCGGCTCGTCGCGGAATTGTCGAACTTTTTCGCCGAGGCCATGAGGCCGGTATCATTAAAAAACCGGTAACAGTTGAATTTGCCTCTTAGGGAGATAGAATCATGACTTTTTTGCAAAAGAATGGACGACCGCTGATTTATGCTCTGCTTCTGATCATGTTTTCGGCCGGTGCCGTCGGTGCATTGACCATCAAGGGGATTGACTTTGCCGATCAGGTGACAATTTCTGAAAAAAAGCTCTATCTCAATGGAGTCGGGATCAAAAAGTCATTCTTTAGTACGCTCTATGCCTGCGGCCTCTATCTGCCCCATCCAACCTATGATGCCGATAAAGCAATTAAGAACGATCTCTGCAAACAGATAGTCATGCATTTCCAGAGCAAGCTCAGTAAGGACAAAATCATCGAAGGCTGGAATGATGGTTTTTTCAATAACTCTCAGGAGAAACTCTATATTCTCCAGGGGCGCATTACAACCTTTAACGCTCTCTTTCGTGACATGGCTGCAAACGACCGCATAACCTTCAGCTACGTCCCGAAACAGGGAACCACCATTACAATTAATAATGAAACCAAAGGAACCATTCCCGGCAGCGATTTCATGCAAGCCCTGTGGGCCATCTGGCTGGGTGACAATCCGGCTGATAGTGACATGAAAAAAGGAATGCTAGGAAAATAAACTATTATGGCGTTGTAAAAAGTTCCGATATTCTGCGTTGTTTTGGTTTTCCAGACACTCGACATACTACTTGTATGGTCTCGCGCCTGAAAAACCAAAACAACTTGCCTATCGAAATTTTTACTTAGCCATCACGTATTTTTTACGAAGGCATCAACTAATGAACAAAGCGATATTGTTATTGGCCTATGGCGGCCCGGAAAAAACTGACGAAATTGAACCTTTCCTGAAACAATTGTTGCGCCGCGATGCGCTGCCGCCGGGGTTGCTGGCCCGGGTAGAAAAAAAATATCACTCTATCGGCGGGGGCTCGCCGCTGCCTTCAATCTGCCGTGAGATTCGGGAGAAACTTGCACAAGAGCTGAATGAGTTGCCGGTTTTTCTCGCTTTTCGTTACGCTGAACCAAGTATCGAAAAAATTGTTGAGGAGATGGAAGCCCAGGGAATCAAGCAAATTTTTGCGCTTTCCCTCTCGCCGCACTCTTCGACCATCAGTTCGGCCGCCTATTACAAAACCCTTGAAGAGGTTATGGCAACCAGAAAGCTTGAACTGGTGCGACTGGAAAACTGGTATCAGGAGACCGCCTACAACCAACTTATTGTTAACCGTATTCTTGCAGCCTCCAAAAAAAATAGTTTTCAGCTTGACAATCCAGAAACCCATCTCCTCTTTTCAGCCCACAACATTCCGCAAAGCTATATTGATCAAGGAGACACCTATGTTGACGAAATCACCGCCAATATTGCTGGCATAAAAGCCCTTCTGCCCGAATGCACCTGTTCACTGGCTTACCAAAGCAAAGGCAATGCCCCCGGCGCCTGGCTCAAGCCGGAAGTTGAAGATCATCTGCTTAAGCTAAAAAAGGAAGGCTGCAGCAATATTATTGTCGTACCCGTCAGCTTCAG
>JAGGWR010000007.1 GCA_021163445.1 Candidatus Tharpella aukensis | reverse complement strand
TCAGCTTCCCAAGCTGAAAGTCGCGAGTTCGAATCTCGTATCCCGCTCCAGTTTTAGACAGTAAATCTACAACTCTCTCCATACCGCTAACCATCAACGCTTATCAGCCTCTATTCCCTCCAAAGCCTTTTCAAAAAATAACGACCGAAGGAAGTGCTGGCAGTGCGATGAGCTGGGGAGAAATTTTTTCTCAGATCGAGGCATTTTTTCCAAATAAGCACAGGTATACACTTAGTATTCCGAGCATTATTTGAAAAAAATAACGAAGAGCTGGGGAAAAAAAGCATTCTCGGACAGCCTTCTAGATAATTTACCCCCTTTAGCCACATAACCTGACCAAACAATATCCTCCATTTTTCAACCCCCGTCAACATCCCCGCCGCGAACCGGATTAAACTCAACCCAATATGGCATTTAATTTTACACTGACCCCAATTAAAAAATAGGTATTGCATCTAGTTACAGTTTGTGCTTAAGAAGATATAACTATAAACGGTGAGTTAGATAAAAATTGAACTATTGAGGTTACCGATGGATGCCTATGTTGCCCGTCAACCGATACTTAATAAGCGTAAACAGGTTTACGCTTATGAGTTGTTATTTCACGATGGGGCAAACAGCTACACAATTGAAACTGATGGTGATTTTGCCACTAAGCAAGTTTTAGCCAACAGCATCCTCAACTTCGGCTTAGATCAAATCTGTTGCGGCAAAAAGTCATTTATAAATTTTACCGGCAATCTATTGATCAACAGGGTTCCTCTGCTTCTACCAAAAGAGAGGGTTGTAATTGAGATCCTTGAAGATGTTGAACCTGATGCCGAGCTTATCCAGGCATGTCGGGAAATATCAAAAAAAGGATTTTTGCTGGCCCTAGATGACTTTGTCTATGATCCCAAACTTATACCACTAATTGAACTAGCCGATATCATCAAGTTTGATTTTCGTCTCAGCTCGATAGAAAAGATAAAATCCGACATGCAACAACTTCCGACACCCGGCCCCCGCCTCTTAGCAGAAAAAGTTGAAACCAATGAAGAATTTAAATTGGCTCTTGATCTAGGCTTTGAACTTTTTCAAGGTTATTTTTTCTGTAAACCTGAAATTATAACAGGCAAAGAGATAGAGACTTCACATCTATCCTTCTTTAAGATCATGGCATCGCTAAACAGTAATGAGCTGGATTTTGCAAAACTTGAAGAGCTGATCTCACATGATGTCACTATCACCTACAAGCTGCTCCGCTATATAAACTCCCCATTCTTTTTGACAGCCAGCAAGATCTCAACAATACAACAAGCCTTGGTCTATCTGGGCTTAAATGAACTACGGCGTTTCATGTCCCTGATGGCGATCGCAAAAATGGCCCAGGGGAAACCGTCGGAGATTGTCAGTATGGCTTGTATAAGGGGGAAATTCTGCGAGCTGCTGGGGACTGTTTCAAAAAAAAAGGTTAAGACCCCGGAACTTTTTACTTTGGGTATGTTTTCACTGCTGGATGTGATCCTGGATCAACCGATGCACAAAATTGTCGACAAAATCACCCTATCGAAAAACCTGGCCACGGCCCTGGTCAGCAAAAAAGGCTTGTTAGCCGCATTTCTTATCTTGGTTATCGCCTATGAACAAGGGCGCTGGTCGATAGTCAAAAAACTTGCAGATAAACTGGTTATTCCGGAAGCCGTAATTCCTTCCCTCTATGCCAAAGCCTGCCAGTGGAGTAATTTAGTCGCCTCTGATTAAAATATAGAAACAAGATCATTACTGATATTTAAGGTAAATATTCATCCAGAGCACTGAGATACTGAAGATAAAGCAGCGGGGTTTGGGCAGCCAGACCGGCAACGCGGCCTAAAGCCGCTTCAGCCCGTTTCTTGCTGTCACCAGCATCGGTTATTGCGGCCAGGCGCAAGAGATTCATAATCATTACCGAGTTACTGCCGGGCAAGGCACCGTCGTGCAGTTCAAGGTTGCGGGCAATCAGTTTCTCGGCATCTATAGCGCTGTAAAAATAACGTTCGCCCTGAACATCCCAGAAAAACTCATTAACGGTTTTTGTTAACTGTTGCGCCAACTCCAGAAAAGTGCTGTCAGCACCAGCCGCATCAAGTTCAAGAAGGCCCCAGATAAAAAAGGCATAGTCATCCAAAAAGGCAGGAATCGCCGCCTCTTCGCCAGCCGACCAACGCCGCCACAAACGGCCTCCATCCCGTTTTAAATGTTTATCAAGAGCCACGGCTGCGGTTTCAGCCAATTGCAGATAGGAAGGTTCCTTAAACACAACTGAAGCCCGAGCCAGAGCGACTAGCATCAGGCCATTCCAGGCCGTAATAACTTTTTTATCAATAAACGGTACCTGACGCTTAACTCGAGCCTTGAGCAGAGTTTGACGACTGGCTGCAAGTTCCTGCTTGAGTTCAGCGTCCGCTTTTTCATTCGTAACCCGACAAAGTACACTACCACCCTCAATTTCAGTAAAGTTACCTTTTTCACTGACCCCGTAATAACGACAGAAATGCTCACCCGCAGACGGCCCTAAAACAGTCTTGATCTGAGCCTCACTCCAGATATAGAAAGCTCCCTCAACCCCCTCGCTGTCAGCATCCTGAGCGGCATAGAAAAGACCTTCAGCACCGCGCAACTCGCGCTCTAAATAACTGAAAATTGCGGCAACGACACCGGCATAAAGTTGCTTTCCTGAAATCTGGTAGGCCTCGGTATAGGCCAGGGCAATAGTTGCCTGATCATAAAGCATCTTCTCAAAATGGGGAACCTGCCACTGTGCATCAACTGAATAGCGATGAAAACCACCACCTAAATGGTCAAAAATTCCACCATCAGCCATTTTGTCCAAGGTTTTCTCAACCATTTCAAGGGCAATTTCGGATCCGCTGCGCTGATGCCAGCGCAGAAGAAAGATGAGCTGGTGGGGAGTCGGAAATTTGGGAGCCGCACCAAAACCGCCATTCTCCTGATCAAAATTTTCCGCCAGATGCTCGGCCGCATTGCCGAGTAAGTCAACCCCTAAAACCTCATCAACCGGACGGGCCTGCTCCATCGAACGTAACAGCTTAACCACTTCGTGGCCGTTCTTGAGCAAAGCCTGCCGTTCAGAACGCCAGCGAGTTGCCAGATAGTTGAGAATCTCGATAAAACCAGGTGTATTAATGCCATAGCCACCCTGTTTCGGGAAATAGGTTCCGGCAAAAAAAGGAATTCCTTCAGGAGTGATAAAAACCGAAAGCGGCCAGCCCCCGGCCCCGGTAAAAAACTGACAGGCAAGCATATAGATCTGATCAAGGTCGGGGCGCTCCTCACGATCAATCTTCACCGCAACAAAGTGCTCTTTCAAAAGAGCTGCAACCTCTGCATCAGCAAAGGATTCATGGGCCATAACATGGCACCAATGGCAAGTCGAATAACCGATAGAGAGAAACAGCGGTTTATCTTCACGCCGGGCTTTCTCCAAAGCTTCCGGCCCCCAGGGATACCACTCCACCGGCTGTTCAGCATGCTGGCGCAAATAGGCGCTCGACTCTTTTAGTAAACGATTAGCCATTAAAGATTTTCCTTCTCACATTTTTTAAAATTATCAGGAGGTAGCAACCGCACCCCGGGCTCCGAGCTCACGATCCATCATAAAGAGACCGTGTCCCTGATCACCAACCATTTTCAATTTCTGCAAAACTGCGTCAACCGAAGCTTCTTCTTCGACCTGCTCAGTGACAAACCACTGAAGAAAGATATTGGTCGCATGATCTTTTTCAGCAATCGCGATATCGACCAAACCATTGATCAAAGCGGTCACCTTCTGTTCATGCTCCAACGTCGCGACAAATACGGCAACCGGATTCGCCCACTCGGTTTGAGGCGCCTCGATCGCACTCAACAAAACTCGACCGCCACGCTCATGGATAAAATCATAGATCTTCATCCCATGAACCATCTCTTCCTGGGCCTGAGCCTTCATCCACTGAGCAAAACCGGGCAAATTGACCGACTCGAAGTAGGACGACATCGACAAATAGAGATAGGCCGAATAGATCTCGGCATTTACCTGTTCATTCAAAGCTTTTTCAACTCGTTCATTAATCATGATTTTCTCCTTTTTTAGGGCCCAACGACCAACTTAAATACCTTAACAAAAATTCCCTATCACAGCTAAAGCATAAACACAACTAAATTTATCATGATTAATCGTTAACGGTTTTTCTTGTAAAGTCGCACATCCGGGGCCAGAGAACAGAGAGGTTCAATCATTTTAAAGGAAGCCCGCCCATATTTACCCACCAGAGGCAAGAGGTTGGTGAAAAAAGAGTCCGCATCGTCAATCTCAACCACTCCACCATGAGCTAAAAGCAATGTTTTGACCGGCAAACAAGCCATCCGCTTGAGGGTTGTCGTCATTAGATCGGGGAAAAGGGTGGGAAAGGGCAAAACGATTTTTTCGCCAACTTTAATAACTAAATCACCGACATAGAGGAGCTCCTCTTCAGGATGATAGAAAACCATATCATAAAGGGTATGGCCAGGGGCCGCATAAGCCCTCCAGTCGGGAAAACCGGGCAAGGACTGGCCGTCGGTGAGCCGGTAATCGGGCTTAAGCCGCCGGGGATACCAGGCCCGCTCTAATTTGCCGAACTGCTGACGGGCAGAATAGTGCCCTAGAAGGGTATCGACAATATGCTGGCTCGCGCCGCGAAAACCTCGATACCACTGATCGATATCGGTATGCGCAGCTATTTGGGTACGATAACGACGCCGGAGCAAAGGCGCACCACCGGCATGATCGGGATGCATATGGGTAACCAGAGCCAGGCTGATCTCTTCCGGTGAGCACCCCATTTCACAATTCATATATTTTTCAATACGAATCGCATCATAACGAGAGCCACCGTCAAGCAGCAAAACCTGGCCATAATATTCGACCAGATAGAGAGTCGCAATATAGCCCTGGACTTGATGTAAAGTGAATAGGCATTCATTCATAATGCCTATTCTACATCCTTACGGCTAAATGTAAAGAAAAAAGTAACTGCTCAGCAACAGGGTTTTGCATCTTATCTGAGATGAATTTCAGGATAATCTGGGGACACAACCTGATTATCCGCAGGAAATCGGGATTGTGTCCCCAGATTATCCGGGTTTGCTGAGTAGTCGTGAAAAAAAAGAGGGGCTGAAAAAGCCCCTCTTTTTAATTTCGAATATCGTTGCTATCGTTTATTCGGTACGGTTGGTAATCTCGATAAGATGATAACCAAAGTCAGTCTTGACAGGTCCATGCACCTTACCCACCTCGGCATTAAAAACCACGGTATCAAATTCAGGCACCATCTGACCGGGTGAAAATTCACCCAACGCGCCACCCTGTTGCCCGGAGGGACACTTTGAATTAGCCGCCGCCACCTTGGCAAAATCTTCTCCGCCTTCAATTTGCGTTTTAAGTTCCTGACAACCTGCTTCAGTCTCTACCAAAATATGTCTCGCGCTTGCTTTTGCCATCTTGATCTCCTTAGAAATTATTTATGGGGGGCTATTCTCGAACAACCTCCCAAGTTTAAATGAAAAATCTTTAAATAGTTGCGACAAAATCAAAAACCGCGCCGCAATACCACAGATAGTCTGAAAATGTAAAGAAGAAGTCAGCTTACAATAACCATCGCAACCTAAAAAGGCAAGGTCTTGACAACAGAAGTCGGGCTAAGGTATGAAAGCAACCGGTATCCACAAGCAATCTGCGAAAAACCATATAGGCAACTTCTCTATGCGCAAAACCATCTCACAACGACTCCACAAAATTATCGGCCTCATGGCTCTCATTTTCTGTCTCTGGATGGCGCTAAGCGGAGTTCTTTTAAACCACCCGCAACTCCTGAAAAAATACTCTCTATCAAACCAGATAATGCCGGCCAACTATCAATACCGCAATTGGAATCGAATGAGCTGGCGCGATGCGGTCTTCTCCACTCACCATGACAACATTCTCTACGTCGGCGGCAAAGAGGGAGTCTGGCAAAGTCTGAATCAAGGAAAAAACTTCACCCCTCTGATCACTGGTTTTCCCATTTCCGTCTACGAACGTGACACCTTAAGCCTGCTTCTCGCTACCAAACAGGATCAGGAAACCCTTTACGCCGGCACCAAATCCGGCCTCTTTTACTGGCAAAAAGAGAGCTGGCATGGAGTCGACCATCCAGCACTTAAAGATCAGGCGGTGGTTGACCTGCTTCAGGTTGACAACCGAATCCTGGCCTTTACGAAGAGTGCCGCTTATCAGGCTGACATCAATAAACAGGCGCTAACATTTACAG
>JAGGWR010000159.1 GCA_021163445.1 Candidatus Tharpella aukensis | reverse complement strand
GAGCTTCTCAATTTCAGCCGGGCGGCGGAAAAAATCCACCTGACCCAACCAACCGTCAGCGGCCACCTCAAAACCCTCGAAAAATACCTCAAAGTACAACTGGTTGAGCGCGGCGGGAAAGAGGTTCGCCTGACTCCGGCAGGGGAACTTTTTCACCCCTTCGCTCAACGTATTTTCACCCTTCAGGAACGAGCCCGAAGGGAGATGTCACTCTACACCGGAGCCGAGCGGGGCACTCTGGAAATTGGCGGCAGCAACACCCCCGGCCAATATATTTTACCCAAAATGATCGGTCTTTTCACAGCCCGGTATAAAGAGGTCAAAATAACCCTTAAAATCGGCGACAGCAGCTCAATAATAACTCAAGTCGCTGACGGCAAACTTGAACTTGGACTGGTTGGCACGCCAGCCCCGGAAACCGAATTTATATCAAAAAAATGCCTCGGCGATGAATTGATCCTGGTCGCCAACCCCAAAACTGCGGCAAGATTATGCAATTCGATAAGTTTTAATGAACTGAAAAAATTACCTTTCATAATTCGAGAAAAGGGCTCCGGTACCCGCCAAACAATGCGGGCAGCGTTACAAAAAAGAGGCATGGAGAACCTTAACTCATTGAATCTAATTGCTGAAATGGGTAGCGCCGAAGCGATCAGACAGGCCTTAAAAAGCGACTTAGGAGTGGCAATCGTCTCCAGTCTCTCAGTAGCCGAAGACCTCGAAACCGGAAAACTCACAAAAGTTACGCTTCCGGAAGGGCCCATCCTGCGCCATTTCTACCTTATCTGCAATCGTGATCGCCGTCTCTCGCCGCTGGCTGAGGCCTTAAGTCGGTTCATTCTGAGTTAGTGCACAACCGAAAACCGCCAATTTCCCCGATTGCGGCGTTAAGCTCAAATTTTAATCCTCGGAATACTTAGTGTATGCTGCGCCCGAAGGAAGTGCCCTTCAGGTTTTCGGTCAGGCACGAGTTAATATAATACTTCCGACAACCCCAACATATCAAGCATATCGTAAACCCCGGGCGGCTGCTTGATAATCCAGCGAGACGCCCGCAAAGCCCCTTTAGCAAAAGGCTCCAGAGATTGACTGCGCTGGGTGATTTCGAGACTTTCGCCCAACCCGGCAAATATGATTGAGTGTTCACTAATCAAGCTTCCGCCACGCACACTGGCGATCGCTATCTCTTTCTCAGGACGTGAGCCGATCATCCCCCAGCGAGCATTATGACGCAAAGCCTGAGCCAGTGACCAACCCCGCTTTTCCGCCACAATCTGAGCCATTTTCAAGGCCGTACTACTGGGCGCATTACGTTTATCACGATGATGTTTTTCGATAATTTCAACATCTATCGTATCATTAGCCAAGACCATAGTCGCATTAGCCATCATGCGCCAGGCAAGGTTCATCATCAAACTCATATTGGGACTCAACAGAGCCGGAACCGGATGCAAAATTTCCGCCAACTGATCAAGTTGAGTCAGAGTAAAACCGGTAGTACCGATAACCATCGGCACATTTCTTTTAGCGGCCCAAGCCGCATAGGCTATGGTCGCTTCCGGCGAGCTGAAATCAACAAGCACATCTGGAGCCTGCTCCCCGCATATTTGATCAAGACAGTCAGAGCTCTCTTTTTCAGACATTTCGGAAGAAACTGTTGTCGCCGCCAGCGTCCCTACATCATCATACTCTTCAATCTGGGCCAAAAAAGCCCGGCCCATACGGCCTGAAGCACCAGTAACTGCAACATGCAACATAAAATATTCTATCCTTACACTTCCGCTTTAAGGCTTCTCTGCAACAGATCTATCACCGCCTGCCGGGGATTCTTACCCTCTTCAAGAATTTTATAGATCTGTTCGGTTATCGGCGCTTCAACTTGCAGCCTTTGGGCCAACTGATAGGTTGAAACCGTCGTTTTGACACCTTCCGCAACCATTGTCATACCATCAAGAATCTCTTGTAAAGAACGACCCTTGCCCAATTCAAGACCAACTGTGCGATTACGCGAGAGGTCTCCGGTACAGGTCAAGACCAGATCTCCCATCCCGGCCAAACCGGCAAAGGTTTGTGCCTTAGCCCCGGCCGCAACCCCGAGACGTGTCATCTCCGACAACCCTCTGGTTATCAAGGCGGCCCTAGTATTGGAACCAAAACCTAAACCATCAGCTATACCGGCAGCCAGAGCCATAACATTCTTTAACGATCCTCCAAACTCTATACCAATCACATCATCATTGGTATAGACGCGGAAATTTTCACCACTGAAAACTTCCTGCACCAATTTAGCAATTGCTTCATCTTCAGAAGCGGCCACCACCGCCGTCGGCAGTTTTTGAGCAACCTCACGGGCAAAGGATGGGCCGGAAAGAAAGACCAGCTTAGCTTTACGGCCAGCGGTTTTCAGCTCTTCCTGCAAGACCTGCGACATGGTCATCAAGGTCCGGTTCTCAATCCCTTTCGAGGCCGAAACCAGAACCAGATCATCTTCCAGATAAGGCAGAAGCTGACGGAACACTTGGCGCATAAGCTGTGAAGGCGGCACCAGAAGCAGTAATTCCCGGCCTTTGACGGCCTCGGCCAGGGTATCGGTAAATTTCAGTTCATCATGAAGTCTGATATCCGGCAAGAAAAGATCATTCTCCCGCTGCTCACGCATCCGCACAACCAGATCTGTTTCATAGGCCCAGAGCGTCACCTGATGACCGATACGAGCCAGCAAATCAGCCAGTGCCGTCCCCCAACTACCGGCCCCGATTACTCCAATATCCATAACCTGTCCTCACTGTTGTCCGGTTATACAGCTAAATCAATTCATACTCTTTAAGCACCTGTTCCAATTGACTGCGAGTCGCGGTCAACATCTGCGACAGGGGCAGGCGAAGCTCATCTTCAACTTTGCCCATCATGGCCAAAGCAGTTTTCACCGGTACCGGATTGGTTTCCAGAAAAAGAGAGCTGCATAGTTTTTGCAGTTTATGGTGCAAGGTTGCCGCCTCATTCCACTGACCGGCAGCAAAGGCATCGTAGATAGCAGCTATCAGGGATGGATTAATATTGGCCGTGACCGAGATCACACCACGACCGCCGACACACATTTGCGGGAAAAAAGTAAAATCATCACCCGACAAAAGGTAAAAATCGGGGCCGCATAAGGCCACAATTTCTGAAGCTCGCTGCATTGAACCGGTAGCTTCCTTAATCGCCACGACATTCGGAAGCAGAGCCAGGCGAGCTACGGTTTGCGGCAACATATCAACACTCGTACGACTTGGCACATTATAGAGGACGATCGGAATATCGACGCTCTCGGCAATCGCTTTGAAATGTTGATAAAGGCCCTCTTGTGTGGGCTTATTGTAATAAGGGGTTATCAGCAGAACTCCATCGGCCCCGGCGTCCTTGGCATATTGGGTCAAACGGATGGCTTCGGCCGTATTATTAGAACCGGTTCCGGCAATAACCGGCACCCGGCCAGCAACTGCATCAATCACAATATCGACCACCTGATGGTGCTCATTATGTGACAAAGTCGCTGACTCCCCGGTTGTCCCACAGGGTATAATCGCGTCCGTCCCACCTTCAATCTGAAATTCGACCAGCGCTCTTAAAGCGGCCTCATCAACAACTCCGTCTTTAAACGGGGTAACAATTGCTACCATTGCTCCTGCAAACATGCTCTCTCTCCTTAAAACCCGCACGAGATCTTCATCTCATCGGAGGCTATCTTGATGAACTCGCAAAAAGTTACTGGATGGCTAAGTAAAAATCTGGTTCCAGAACCCCTTTATATACGATTACCGCCCCCCCTTCAAGGAAAACTTCCTTAAAAGCCTGCCCCTCTTTTTTATAATAGACTTTCAAGCTCTCTCCGGCCTGAGTAATCACCTCGGTCGGAGATTTAACCAGCCCCTTTTCAGAGGCAAGCAGAGCAGCAGCTACCGCTCCGGTACCACAGGCCAAAGTCTCATCTTCAACCCCGCGCTCATAAGTACGAATCAACAAACACTGTTCGTTAACAACCTCAACAAAATTGACATTAGTTCCCGCCGGGGCAAAACCCTGATGAAAACGAATCCGCGCGCCGCGTTCGCTTACCGCAACTAAATCCAGCCCTTGCTCAACCATTACAACCGCATGAGGAACACCGCTGTTAATAAAATCGACTGTCTCACACGTTTCAGCAAATTCCAATTTCACCTTTTTGCGTAGACCGAACGGTTCAGTCATCTCAAGCCGAACCTGATCACGGTCAATCTGAGCCCGAATTAAACCGGCTAAAGTCTGAAAAACCATATCGGCATCAGCAATTCCTTTCAAATAGGTAAAGCGAGCCGCACAACGACCACCGTTGCCACACATCTCAGCCTCGGAACCGTCGGCGTTATAGAAGTGCCAGAGGAAGTCGACAAAAGGGTTATCCTCAATCAAAATTAAACCATCCGCCCCAACCCCGGTAGCCCGGCGACACAGCTTGGCCACCAACTGCGAACGCCCCGACTCAGGGAAAATTCCGCGCCGGTTATCAATAATGATAAAGTCGTTACCACTACCATGCATTTTCCAAAAAGAAAGAGCCTCACCCTCTTGCAAAACTCACAACCTCCAGACTCCCTGTTTACGCATCCTTAAAATCTTATTTCGCACCTCACCGCAGAGGGCGCGAACATAATCGCTGGCATAATCGGGATAACTCCAGCGCAGTGGAATATATTGACCACACTCATAAACCAGCGTCAGATCGGCATAAATTCCTTTACCCAGATAGGGGCGATGCGGAACTGCTTTAGTTGAAGCTAAAATCAGATGCTCCAAAGCCAGATATCCGGGATCAAGATTCACCCGTCGCCCTTGACCTCGGCTAAATTCCGCCTCCAGCTGATCGCTGAACAACTTCGCCTCAACCAATAACTGACGCGCTAAGGGCTCGGCAAAAAAGAAGATATAGCGGCCCAAAGACGAACCCATCTCAGCTTCATAGTAGTGAGAATGAGCAAACGAGAGCCAAAAAGAACAGAGGTCAATAGGCCCGAATTCAGCTGCAAGGCGCTCACCAATCCCTAAAGCCAACTCTTCATTGCGAGCTAAAACACTGACCAGTAAAGCACCGGGCTCAGGTTCCTGGTAGTTAAGGCCGGGACGCATATTAAGATACTTTCCCCGACTGCAAAAGCTTCAAGCGATCATAATATGCTAAAACTTCTTCCCGGTCAGCGGTGGCGGTGCCGGTTTTACCGACCACCACCCCGGCCGCCAGATTAGCCACCATCGCCGCCTCTTCCAAACTAACATCGGCGGCCAAAGCCGCCAGAGTCAGAGCTGAAATAACCGTATCTCCAGCCCCGGTGACATCGAAAACCTCACGCGCCTGAGTCGGCAACAAAACCGGCGGCCCCGCCTCCGGAAAAATCGCCATACCATCTTCACCTCGGGTAATAATCACGGATCGACTTTTAAAGCGCTCTTTGATTCTGGAGCCCGCAGCCAACAAATTTTCCGAAGTTACGGCAAAACTGCAAGCCTGACCGGCTTCCATCGCATTGGGTGTCACCAAGTCAACATCGTGATAGAGATCAAAGTTTGCCACCTTAGGATCAAGCGCAATAAAAAGGCGGCGGCGGCGAGCCTCGTCAACCAAAAGATCAAAAAGTTCCCGTTCCACCACCCCTTTTCCATAATCGGAGATTATCACCCCCTCAACCTCGGCACAAGCGGCGATAATCGCCTGCCGCAACTGTTGTCTGGAGGCTTCACCAAAAGGTGCGGTAGTCTCTTGATCAAAACGTACAACCTGCTGCTGATGGGCAACAATTCTGGTTTTCACTGAAGTCTGACGTTCTGAATCAACCACCAATCCAGCTACCCCGCAGCCGCTTTCAGCCAACTCAGTTGTAAGCGACCGACCATCATGATCATCCCCCAACAGAGCGATGATCTCAGGCCGCCCCCCTAAAGCGAGAAGGTTACGAACCACATTGGCCGCCCCGCCTGGCCGATGATCCCGGCTCTTGACCGAAACTACCGGAACCGGGGCTTCCGGCGATATACGCTCAACCACTCCGCGAATAAAGCAGTCGACCATAACATCGCCGAAAACCAAAATTCGCCGCCCGCGCATCACTTCAAGCAAAGCCTCAAGCTGAGGTCGTAAAAGAATATTTTGACTAGTCTTCATAAATTCCTTTATTTTTCATAGCCGAAACGCTGGATCTGCGCCGCATTTCGGGTCCAGTTTTTAGCAACTGAAACATGCAGTTCAAGATAGACCGAAATCCCGACAAAAGCCTCAATCGCCTGGCGTGACTTAATACCGATAGTCTTCAACATACGGCCGCCTTTACCGATAATAATACCTTTTTGCGAATTCTGCTCAACATAGATTGAGGCCCCGATACTTAAACGCTTCTCAAGATCGTGATAGTAGTCGATTTCAACCGCAACGGCATAAGGAATTTCATCCCTGGTCAAATTAAATATCTGCTCCCGAATAACCTCCTGAACCCAGAATCTTTCACTCATCTCGGTCTGAACATCATCCGGGAAATAGGCAGGATGGACGGGCAACAGCTCCAGCATCTTCTGCCTCAAGACTGAAACTCCGACTCCATCCCGGGCACAAAGAAAAAAAATCTCCTCAGAAGTCAAACCAAATTCAGTGACAAGTTCAACAAACATCGGCAAGTTTTGCAGAAACTCTCCGTCGCGCTCCGGCAAGAGATCGATCTTATTAAGCGCCACAAAAAAAGGGACTTTCTTGTTCAGAGCCTGAGCTAAAATGGCCCGCTCCCCTTTACGCATTTTTGTGGTTGATGCCTCCAGCAATATCAGAGCTAAATCAGAATCCCGCCAAGCCTCTTCGGAAGTTCCAACCAGAGCTTCATTAAGCAGCCCTTTCGGCGTATGCAGACCCGGAGTATCAACCAGAATCAGTTGTGCATCGGGGAGATTTTTAATCCCGACAATCCGGTTCCGGGTGGTTTGCGGTTTATCGGTAACGATTGCAATCTTCTCATCCAGAATGTTGTTGAGCAACGTCGATTTACCCACATTCGGGCGCCCTATCAATGAAACAAAACCACTACGAAATTCCGTCATATTACTAATTTCCTGAGATCTCTCTTTTTTTACGTAAATTGCGAAAAAAAACCTGCAACAAGGTCGCCGCTTCATCTCTAAAGACGCCGCTGCGTACCGGAAAACTATGATTCAGACGCTTGTCATCAGCCAGCTGATACAAACTATTTAAAGCCCCGCCTTTAGGATCGTGACAACCATAAACCACTCGACCAATGCGCGCCTGCAACAGAGCCCCGGCGCACATAATACAGGGCTCCAGAGTTACATAAAGAGTCACCTCGGAGAGTCGCCAATCGCCAAGTTTCCGGCTGGCGGCCGCAATCACTTCCATCTCGGCGTGCGATAGTGCTAAACCTTTCTCCTCTTTTCGATTACGCCCCCGCGCAATCACCAAGCCCCGGCTTACGGCCACCGCACCCACCGGAATTTCGTCCGCAAGCCAAGCCAGCCGAGCTTCATCCAGGGCTAAAGACATATAAAGATGATCAAGCATGATGGCGTTGTAAAAAGTTCCAATATCCTGCATCAAGCGTAAAAGATGCGTAATAATTTAAAGTTGACGATAATGGGTGACTTAAGGTATTGTTTATTTAATTGTAACTATTTAGATACCCACTATAAAGTCATAGCAAATAGCGGCGAACATCGCTTCGCCCTCTTCGAGGGGGACACAGCTCAGCCCGTCACGGGCTAAAGCCCGGCCTGGAGGTATGTCCCCGCATCGAGACAGTTTGAGAACTGCCCCTGAATAGTCACATCTACCTTATACTTGGAGGACAGTATACAATGAATAAGAGCACTAAAGTATCGGCCTTCACCTACGACCGAGATTCCAACCAATGGCAAAGCATTGAGCGCCCTCTGATAAGTGAAATCCCTCTCCAGATATGGATAAATGGAGAACATCTGGTTACCCTGCACCGTACTCCCGGCAATGAATTTTTTCTGGCCAGTGGTTTTCTCTTCTATCAGGGACTAATCAATCAACATGATGATATTTCAGCCCAGCGCCTGGTTTCAGCAGAGGATGACAGCAAATCACCGCTGGCAAACGATTGCGTACGCCTGACTATCAACAAATCGGTCACCGCCATCTCCAGATTAACAGCCGGTGCCATCTGGACAGTCATCGCCCCTCAGATTGAAAAATCACCACCACGCCCATTTTATTTGGCTGCCAACCAAATCCCACTATTACCAAAAGCGATGGAACACCATCAAGAACTCTATACAACCACGGCCGGGGCTCATGCCGTGGCTCTGGTCAACAAAACCGGCAAGATTCTCCACTGCGAGGAGGATGTGGGCCGCACCAACGCGCTCGATAAAATTGTCGGCTACTGTCTCTGCAATAAAATTGAGATGAGCTCTCTGGCTGCTCTTTTCAGCGGACGCATCAACCTGGAAATGGCCGTAAAAATTGCCCGGTCCGGTTTTCCCATGGTGCTTT
Source organism: Candidatus Tharpella aukensis (assembly GCA_021163445.1). GTDB lineage: Bacteria > Desulfobacterota > Anaeroferrophillalia > Anaeroferrophillales > Tharpellaceae > Tharpella > Tharpella aukensis. The sequence goes on along the minus strand of JAGGWR010000159.1, from coordinate 1,459 downwards.
CAATCTCGGCTCCCACAGATGGTGCCGTCCAGATTTTAAAACAGGTCGGAATCACCTACGTCGGCTCATTACGAGAATCCTCGTTCACTCTCTTTTGCGGTTCACTCTAAATAGTTGATTGTAGCCGCTTAATTTTATTACATTTTATGCAAAAAGACATATCATGAGATGAAAGTCTTTTCAAGTTATTAATGAGTTCAGGATAACTTACGCAGATGATAATTGATGATTTATCTGCAACCGTTTTTGAGGAGAGTGAAAATATGGTCGGCAATGACTTCAGGATTATTGTGGGAGGTTCGGAAGCCGGGCAGGAATGAACGGATTGGCGTAATTTGGAAATGGTAAAGTACCAGGCCCAGGATCGATATGGCCATTAGGTGGGGATCCCGATTTGGGTTGAGGGCGCGGCAGAGCTCATTCATATCCTTAAAGAAATTGCCGAAAACCTGGTCGGCAAGCAGCTGTAAACGTTTTTCATCGCCATCCAAAATCTCTCTCTGCATGAGTCTTCTGAAAGTATTATCTTCAAGAACCTGGATGCATAGTCGTAAAATCAAATGCTTCAGACGTTCTTCAGGACTTGCTTGCAGGGCAAAAGATTCGTTCATAAAATCAGCATGTTTGCTGAAAGCCTGATTCAAAGCTTCGATATAGAGAGTCTGCTTATCGGGGAAATGGTAATAGAGAGATGCTGCTTGAATCCCCACGGCCCGGGCGATCTGACGCATGCTGACCCCGGTATAGCCGCTATCGGCAAAAAGAGGGATGCTTAGGGCCAATATCTCGGCTTTGGTATGTTGTTTTTCGGCCCCCATTTAGAGACTCCCTGTCGCATAATTCAAGCGAATAATCGACAGTACGGCATCATTATTGGCCTTGTCGTAGTTGACAAAATTTATCGTCCGCAGGGTTTCGGCGTCAAGAACTTCGGTGTTGGTGCCGATTCCTTCCTTATAGCGGTCACGGGTGACCTGCAGATTTTCCTCGGCTTGCTCCAAGGTTTTTTTACTCACCTCTATCCGTTTGCGGCTCTCCTCCAGATCAAGCCAGGCTTGGCGCACCTGGAGCTGAATCAAGGTTTCCAGATCTCGTCGTTGTTCATCAAGTGATCGAGATTGGGCCTCGATGGCGCGGCTTCTGTTTTTAGCCACATTCCCGTCAAAGATGTCCCATGAGGCCATCACCATCGCCTGCCAGACTCCTTCATGCAGTTGGTGAGAATTTTCCCGATAATCATAACCACTCTTAAGCATAACCTTAGGGCCGGTTGCAGCTCTTGTTGATTTTGCCTGCCATTCCAGAGCCTCTATCTGTCCGCTCAGAGTGGCAAGTTCAGGGCGTTTTTCGAGAGCCTCTCGACTTAAAACAGGCAAATCGATTTCAGGAAAGTGAAGCGGGATGGTTGCGATCTGAAACTTATAATCCAGAGGCCGGTTTAAATAGCGATTGTAGGCGG